>NZ_JBFRRH010000070.1:0-62033 GCF_041472995.1 Vibrio sp. 10N.261.46.A3
TCAATGATCACGGGTATAGTGATTTTCCTGTTCCTACCTCCGCGGCTTCTTTTTGAACAAGCGGAAGCATAATGAGAATTAACAATGACCCAAATTAATGAACAACGTCTTGTAGAACATTTCTGCGATCTAGTGAAAATTGATAGTGAATCTCGTAACGAAAAAGCGATTGCTGAAGCTTTGGCTGAGCAACTCGGTGAACTAGGTTTTGAAGTTCACAAACTGGCGGTTCCTGAAGAAGTGTCTAACGGTTTCAACATCTACGCTCGTCTAGATGGCACTCTTCCAGGTAGCACAGTGTTCAGCTGTCACATGGACACAGTAACGCCAGGTATCGGCATTGAGCCAATCATCGAAGACGGTATCATCCGTTCAAAAGGCAACACAATTCTAGGTGGTGACGACAAGTCTGGTATCGCAGCTATCATGGAAGCGGTTCGTTGCATCAAAGCTGAAGGCCAAGAGCACAAAACTATTGAGATTGCGTTTACTGTATTCGAAGAAGGCGGTCTGTTCGGCTCTTTGAACTTCGACATGTCTTACATTCAATCTGAGCACGCAATCGTACTTGATACAGGCGGTCCAATTGGCACTATCGTAAACGCAGCGCCTGGTCAGCAGAAGATTGTAGCTAAGATCAAAGGTCGCCCTGCTCACGCTGGTTTAGCGCCAGAAGAAGGCATCAGCGCAATTCAAGTTGCTGCAGACGCAATCACCAAGATGAACCTACTTCGTATCGATGAAGAAACGACAGCAAACGTTGGTATTGTTGAAGGTGGTCAAGCGACTAACATCGTAATGCCAGAGCTTAAAGTGGTGGCTGAAGCACGTTCTCTAAACGGCGAAAAGCTAACGGCTCAAGTTGAACACATGATCTCTACATTCCAAGAGAGTGCAAAACAGTTCGGCGCTGAAGTAGAAATCGAATCGACTCGTGCTTACGATGCATTCGTTATTGCCGATGATCACCCGCATATTCTTTCTATCAAATCAGCATTCGAGAAGCTTGGCGTAACAGCGAACACTAAACGCACTGGCGGCGGTAGCGATGCAAACAACTTCAACGCAAAAGGTCTAACAACGGTTAACCTTTCTACGGGTATGGCGAAAGTTCACACCACTGAAGAATACATTGCAGTGAAAGACATGGTCGCTATCACTGAGTTTGTTGTGGCTTACGTAACGCAATAATCGAATCCATTAGTTATGGTAGTCACTTCTATCTAGCACAATGAAAAAAGCCGAGACATCATCACGATGCTCGGCTTTTTGCTGTTTAGATGAACATAGAAGGTCGAATCTAAAACCCCCTACGCTTCCAGAACTGGCCTTCGTCTTTTGCCACTAGGTCGAATGTCTTATCAGCAATAATGTTGCCTTTTAGCTCGACCGTCATGCGCCATTTGCCCAGCTTGTTCGAGACAGGCGCCCAGATAGTGTCACCTAAGTAAAAATCCCAATCATTGTTACCGACATACTCTTCACCATCAAACGGTTCGAGCACTTCACCCTTGTCTGTAGTGATGTTCGGGTGATAAATGCAGTAACGAATCTTTTCACCTTTGGCTTTTTTGATATTCAGGATATAGCCAAACTCTACGTCGATTTCAGCATCAACGGTGGTGGTGAACTCTTGGATTTTTGGAAGATCTTTAGATTTGGAATCCCACGTTGTGTAGATCCCGTAAGATGTCATGTCGACCACAACAGAGCGCTTTGCCATTTCAATCGTTACCTTGAAGTTGTTCTATTAATTTAATTCTATTTGCCATTCAGCCACGCCAGCAAAGGAAAAACGAGGCTATTCTTGCCAATCTTTCGCCATACGCTTAATCACTGAAGGTTCAATGTCGTGAATAGTGCCATATTGCTCTCGGCAGACTTCTATAACCAAATCCGCTTTGTATTTACGTGCAAGTTGGCGGTAGGCTTTCATTTCCCAATGCTTAATAAAGGTATTCGAAACCACCACATCAAGCCCTTGCTTTAAGCCGTTTTCCGCCGTGTTTTGACACCACTCATGAGCTTGTTGCAGCTGTCTAGGGTCAAAGTGGTACTCACCTTGCTCATTCACATAATACATATCGGCTTCGACATGCAATGCATCGTAGGTTTTTGCTTTTGTTGATTTGCCAGAACCGGGCAACCCTCGAATGAGTATCAACTTCATCTGTCACTTTACAGGCTAATTCGAAAACATGAGTTTATCGTAAATAGTAACGAGTTTCTCTGATAACTGCCTTAGCTCAGCATACGAAAACCAAGTACTTACACACGACTCAGACAATCACTGAATACAATGAGACTCCCCTCGAAGCGCGTGGATTGCTTTTGATAGAAAACACAAATAATTTACATCTATCCATTTTGCATATCGACAAGCGTATCAAACTACTATAGATTTAGATGTATAGACGTCTACATATCTAGCTTAGGGAGAAAGCTGTGCCTATTCGCATTCCAGACCAATTGCCAGCATCCGATGTTCTTCGTGAAGAAAACATCTTCGTTATGCCGTTATCAAGAGCATCGACACAGGAAATTCGTCCACTTCGAGTCTTGATCCTCAACCTAATGCCGAAGAAGATTGAAACTGAAACTCAATTTTTACGCCTACTATCGAACAGCCCATTGCAAGTGGATGTAGAGCTGCTGCGCATTGATGACCGACCAAGCAAAAACACACCGACTGAACACCTTGATAACTTCTACCGCCAATTTGAAATGGTCAAAGAAAGAAACTTTGATGGATTGATCATCACTGGTGCGCCGCTTGGCTTAGTTCAATTTGAAGATGTAATCTACTGGGACCACCTGAAAACCATCATGGAATGGGCAAACAAGCACGTTACTTCAACTCTATACGTGTGTTGGGCGGCTCAGGCTGGTTTGAAATTACTCTATGATTTGCCAAAACGCACTCGTAAAGAGAAGCTGTCTGGTGTTTACAACCACGAGATACATAACCCATACCACCCTATTTTACGTGGCTTCGACGATACATTCTTGGCTCCGCACTCTCGCTATGCAGACTTCTCTCAAGAGTACTTAGCGGAGCATACAGACCTTGATGTTCTTGCGACTTCTGATGTTGCGGGCGTATACCTAGCAGCGACCAAAGATAAGCGAAACGTGTTTGTAACGGGTCACCCTGAGTACGACTCTCATACACTTCACAATGAATACATTCGTGATTTGGGTGAAGGCATGGAACCTGTGATACCTATCAACTACTACCCGAACAACAATCCAGACAACAAACCGGTTGCCAGCTGGCGTAGCCACGGACACTTGTTGTTCTCAAACTGGCTAAACTACTGTGTTTACCAACAAACGCCTTACGATCTGGATCACTTCAGCGAAGACAACTTTACCAAAGACGATTAAGTTCTTTCTTCCGATTCACAAACACATAAACCGTGTTCAGTATGTTGTTGATAAAACGACGAATTGGACGCGTTTTTTTATGGTGTGTGGGTCGCATTCCATAATAGATTTGCCACTTCAATGGGTTTGATTTCATATGATGGGTTGGTGTTCATAAGGAGCTTCACATGCCTGCCAAGCCGTCATTCTCAAATCCGATTTCGTTATCCCGCCGCCTTTCGTTATCAAGTGCAGTACTACTCGCCTCTCTTTCGTTGGTCGGTTGTGTATCTGTCACTGAAGGCCCACCAAAGATTGAAAGTGACCCTATCGCTATGTCTGAATCTCGAATCGAATTAGGTTTGGGCTATATGGGACAAGGCAATATGGTAAGAGCGCGTGAAAACCTTGAGCTCGCGATTAAACACGCACCTAGCTACTACCGTGCTCGGCTTTCAATGGCGCATTACTACGAACAAGTGGGTGAAGTAGATGAAGCGAGAAGCACTTACCGCAAAGCACTCAGTCTTGATTCAAGAAACGGCAATGTATTGAACAACTACGGTACCTTCTTGTGTAAACAGGGCGAATACGAGCAAGCCGATAAATACTTTAATCGCGCTATCGATCAACCTTACTACTACTTGGTGTCTGCAAGTTATGAAAATGCCGCGTTTTGCGCATTTAAGGCTGGCAATACAGACCAAGCGAAGTACTACTTTAGCAGAGCGATTGACCACGATCCCAACCGGGTGAAATCGATACTACAGTTATCAAAGATTGAAGTGAGTGACGCCGATTACAATGACGCTCGACTTCGTTTATTCAAATTCCACCAACGTTATGGATATCAAATTCCATCGCTTAAAATCTTGGTCGATCTCGAAAATAAAGCAGGCAACAGAGCTCTAGAGCAGAAATATCAGAGCAAGTTAGATGAGTTGCTTTCTGCTTAGCGTATAGGCAAAACACAAAAAACGGGCTTGTTGCGTTAACAACAAGCCCGTCCGTATTTCTGCTTGATATCTTAACTAAGTACAGCGGCTATTTAAGCGCAATCCACTCTTGTCTTTGTTCGTCGTCCATAAAGGTCCATGCGATAAAGCGACTTACCTTCTGGCCTTGCGACATCTCGACGACTTTCACTTGTTTAGCTCGCAGCTTACCCAACTCTGAACGAACCATATCGACGTTGTCTTTCTTAGAAATCAATGTCGTAAACCACAAGACTTGAGTAGCAAAAAGTTGACTCTCTCTCGCCATCTTCATAATGAAAGCGGCTTCACCACCAGGGCACCAAAGCTCGGCTTTTTGACCACCAAAGTTTAAGGTTGGTTTAGCTTGCTTAGTTGATTTATCTAACTTAACTGGCTTCTTGTTCGTTTCTGGCTTGAACGACTGACCGGCTTTCTTAGCTCGGTTCGCCGCTAGATTATCCAGTTTACGTTGTGAACCCTTTTCCGCTTCTTCAAGAGAGCTGTGGAATGGAGGGTTACAAATAGTGACATCGTAACGTTCATTATCCTTAATCACACCCTTGAAGATAGATTCAGAGTCCGCTTGTAGGCGAGCACGGATCTTACCTTTTAGATTAGGGTTACTTTCAGCAATGAAGTTCGCTGTTTTGATGGAGACTGAATCGACATCGGTCCCTGTACAACGCCACTTATACTCTGTCGCACCAATAATTGGGTAGATACAGTTTGCACCAACACCAATATCTAATGCTTTCACGGACGCGTGGTTATAGGGTTCGCCTTGGCCATCGCTATTAAGGATGTCTGCCACTCTGTGGATGTAGTCTGCACGGCCAGGAATTGGCGGGCACAAGTAACCTGCAGGAATATCCCAATGTTTAACGCCATAGTGATGCGCCAACAAAGCTTTGTTGAGTAGCTTAACGGCCAATGGATCAGAGAAATTAATGGTGTCTTCACCCACTGGGTTCTTGATCAGATACTCTTTTAGCTCGGGCAAGGCTGCAACCAACAACTCGAAGTCATAACGACCAGTGTGCTGGTTTCTTGGGTGTAATCCACCTTGAGGTTTTTCAGCCGAACGTCTTTTTTGGGCTGCGCTTTTGTTAAAAGCCGTTTTATTGAAAGAACCCTTATTCGATGACCCTTTATTCGAACCCGGTTTACATTTGCTGTCTTTTGCAAAAGGTCTCTTTGCCTTGTTACTACCAGCACCTTTAGGGACACTATTCTTGCGGCTTTTATCAGATGTGTTCTTTGTAGAAATACGCTTGTCGCTGCCTTCTTTAGCTTGGTTATCTTTTATTTTTGCTGATGAAGTACTGTTTTTCGACAGGCTTAGCGTCGTTCTATTTTGTGATTGGCTCATTGGGCTACTTCTTTAAATCTAAATACATCATGAATAAACGGGCATCCAACTCAAGTTGATGATATTCCGGTTCCATGTGACAGCATAGTTGGTAAAAGGCTTTGTCGTGCTCTTTCTCTTTAATATGCGCCAGTTCGTGTACCACCAGCATTCTTAGCAAAGGTTCTGGTGCATTTTTAAAAACACTGGCGATACGAATTTCATTCTTTGATTTTATCTTTCCACCGTGATTCTTAGCCACGTAAGAATGAAGACCTAACGCATTGTTGATTAGGTGTATCTTACCGTCGTATATCACTTTGCTGAGCGGTGGTGTTTTTTTCATGTAGCGATTTTTTATCTCAATCGCATAGTCAAACAGGGCTTTCTCGCTTTTTATTTCATGATTCTTTGGGTAGCGAGCTTCAAACCAAGGCACCAATTTACCCGACTCTACAAGTTGAGTAACAGGATCAAGAATGTGCTTAGGATAGCCTTGAATATAGCGTAAAGAAGGATGCATGCTGAAAGACCGTACAAGTTACACCACGACAATACGTTGTGGTCTTGAAAATTGAGCCGCATAGTGTAACTGATCACACTTTTCTAATCACCTAGGATTCGTTACACTTTAGCGAGATTCACCAAGAGAATGAAAAAATGAAACGTGTTGTATTGTACGTCGCAGACAAATGCCCGCACTGTAAAGATGCCCAAAGGTATTTAGACTCTAAGAAAATTGTTTACCGCCTGACGAATGCAAAGATGCAGCGAGGTCGTAAAGAATTGCAAGCGATGGGTGCTCGTTCTATCCCCGTGCTTAAGATCGGCGATCAAGTGATGGTCGGTTGGAATCAGAAGAACTTCGATAAGATGTATAACTCAAAGAACACTTAAAGTGATTTAAGAGATTTATATTTCTACAAACAAAGCCCGAATGTCCAACCTAGGATGTTCGGGCTTTGTGTTTTGGGTATCGGCAACCAAGGTCTTTTTCAGCGCTACCCTTTCACTTTAAGAAGACCGCTGCAAGAAGCGCATCTGTACTTCTCTTTTATACCAAGGACTTTGTCGACGGATGTTCTGCGGACTCTAATGAGCCTGCGTTCTTTGCACTTACACTTCATTGGGCTAGGGTTACCGAATTGATTAACTTAGAGACAGTTAATATCTCTTAGCTCCTCTTCGTTAGCCATATTGTAGAGCGCACATTTTTCACAGAATAATATAACCATCACTGGTAACTTTGTTCAAAAAGACAATCACGGCTATTAATCAAAAGGTTACAATCCACTGACATTTAAAGTGGAAGCGAAGAAATCAACGTTAGTCTAACTAGAGACGATTTGGTCAGCTTAACACAAGCCTTATATTTCGATTCCAACCGCATCGATCATTTACCTTTAATTTTAAAAATCACACCGCAGTTCACACACTGGTATCTTCCTTTTATACCAAAGAAACGATCCAACAACGTTCTATGAATCCTAACCAGATTTTGCTCTTTACATTCACATTTCATACCAACAGAACACCATACTCATAATGAATAGGAATTATTAAATATGCTGTACGCTTAGTAAATTATAAACACAATAAATAGTGATATGAATCGCATAATCAGGGTGATAGTGAGATCTTAGTTCAGATTAATTACCCACATATAAAATTAGCTACACATATCGCTTAACGAAATCGATAAAGGTTCGGTCTGCTTTTGACAGATACCCTTCTTTTCTCCACGCCAAAGATAGGTTCAGCTTCACAGGGTCTTTAAATGGCACGCCTACTACGTCTTCCTCGTATTCTGTAACCAAGCTAAGCAACGCGGTGATGGCAAACTCTCGCTTCACTATAGAAAGAATCATCGGTAATAAATTGGTTTCGAAGGCGATGGTCATATCGAGGTTGTACTTCTTACAAGTCGCATCGATAAAATCACGGTGGAAGTAGCCTGATTTGAACATGATCAGCTCTTGAGAAAAAAACTCTTCAAAGGTGATGGATGGTTGCGTTGCGAGTGGGTGATCTTTGCCAACTACAGCTAACATTTCTGAGCTTAACAGGTGGTCAGTTTCAAGATCATCAGGCACGTTTTCATGGTTGATTACGCCAATATCGAGTTCGCCGTTTAACAACATTTCACGAATAGAAGCGGTGCCAGCATCAATCAGAGTCAACTTTAGGTTTGGGTACTGGCTTTTAAATGCCATCACGACTTGGGGAAAAAAATAACTGCCCATCATGCTTGGAGCGCCTAATCGCACTTCTCCCTTTTCCAGTCCCTTTAGCTCATTCATCGCAAGCTGCGCGTCATCAAACTGCTGGGCTATTCGCTTCGCATGCTCAAACAATACCTTTCCCTCTTCCGTTAAGGTGACAGATTTATCTCCGCGACGAAACAGAATCAACTCAAGCGTCTGTTCGAGTTTTTTAATAGAGATACTCAATGCAGGCTGAGCGATATGCAGCGCTTTGGCGGCCTGAGTGAAGTTACCAAACTGCGCAACAGCCAGAAAATGTCGAAGTGGTTTTGATTCAAGCATGGCGATATATTAAATATATAGAGGTGATATTTTTAATATATTTCTTTAATCATACTTGTGCTGATAACTTGTTCACAAATAGCTTACTAACTCGTGCAGGCACAACGTAAATGTTTGATAAAGGCAGTCCTCAATACAAACGAATTACCCAATCATTGGCGATTGGTTCATTTATCATTTTCTGTAACCTTTATCTCTTTCAGCCAATCTTGCCGCACATGGCGGAGCACTTCCAAGTATCTGAAACTCAAATCAACTGGCTGTTTGCTGCAACAACACTTGGGCTCTCCATTAGTTTAGTGCCTTGGGCAATCGCTTCTGAAACCTTTGGCCGAAAACCCATCATTCTGTTCAGTCTGTTCGCTATTCCTTTGATTGGATTGAGCATGGTGTTCACAACCACCCTACTACAGCTTGTTATTGCCAGAGCATTCATGGGAATTGCGGTCGCTGCTTTTGCGGGCGTGGCGGTTGCCTATATGGTCGAAGAGTTATCACCCAAAGCATTCGCAGTCGCGATAGGCGGTTATATAGCGGCTAACTCTCTAGGCGGTATCTTCGGGCGTGTACTCGGTGGCTTGATTACGGATTATTTCGACTGGCATGCGACAGTTTTGTTTTTCGTTGTCGGCTCTTTGCTTGGCGCACTCTATATTGCGTATAGCCTGCCTGACCAACAAAACTTCAAACCACAGAAAGGGCTGTTCTTTCATCATAACCGATCTGTAATGATGCACTTAAGAAACCGTACACTTTGGTTAGCTATGCTGATTGGTGGTGCTAACTTTGCCCTGTTCGTTAACCTGTATTCAGTAATGGGCTTTAGGCTGGTATCTGCGCCTCATTCAGTGCCTGTGGGTTTAGCATCGCTGATATTCCTATGTTACTTGTCCGGTACGGTAAGCTCTAAGCTCTCCAACAAATGGACACTTCGCTTTGACCCTTTAAACGGAATTTTAATGGGTGTGTGTATCAGCCTAATTGGGATGTTGGTTTCAGCCGTCGATAAAGTCCCGTTCATGTTAGCAGGCTTGTTATTGATTAGCGGCGGCGCGTTCTTTGCCCACACTCTTGCCTACTCTTGGGTGAGTCAAAAAGCGCCGAGCGCGAAAGCGACAGCAACGGCAATTTACTTAGTCCACTACTACATAGGTGGCAGTTTAGGTGGTTTCTTACTCTTATATTGTTGGCAGTTGTTCGGTTGGAATGGCGTGATTGCAGGCGGTTCAATCTTCTATGTCGCGATATTTGCTTGGGTCTACCAATTAAAACAACTTCAAGTATCGGCCTCTAAACTCGCACAAGCATAAGTGCGACAGAGGTTGTAACTCAATTATTGCTTTTGATTAACGTCCGTTCTGATATCCTACGCAAAATTTCATTTCGGAACCTGTTATGTCGAACACTCAAAGCACAGACCTTCAAACCATCCACGACCAAGTTAAACAGTGGTTAGACGATGTCGTTATTGGCCTAAACCTGTGTCCATTCGCAGCCAAGCCACAACGTAATAAACAGATTAAGATCTTTGTGAGTGAAGCAAATACGGAAGAAGCGTTGTTGGAAGACATCATGACGCATTTCGTAGAGTTAGATAACACGCCAGTCGCAGAGTTGGAGACGACTTTGGTGGTTGTACCTAACATGCTGCAAGATTTCTTCGACTACAACATGTTCATTGATTGGATTGAAGCACTGATCAAGCAAGAAGATTGGGAAGGCGTTTACCAAGTAGCAACCTTCCACCCAGACTATTGTTTTGGTGGTGCGGATCCTGGAGACGATGAAAACCTAACGAACCGTTCTCCGTACCCGGTTTACCATTTGATTCGTGAAGCGAGTATGGAAAAGGTGTTAAAGCACTACCCTAACCCTGAGGCGATTCCTGATACTAACATCGCGAGAGTCGAGTCTTTAACGCCAGAAGAACGCCGTAAACTGTTCCCTTACTTGTTTAGCTAATAGTTCAGTTAATCGCTAACAAGGTGGCTCATATTCCTGAGCGCTCTTGATGATATGGACGAGAAATAAACTGATCTCGTCCATTTTGTTTCGCAATGTACAGACATTCATCGGCAACTTTGATCAGCTTATCTAACGCCGACATCCTTTCCCCTTTGGTATCCCCTGTACTCAACTCAAAATGACACGCACCAATCGATATAGTGACAGGTTTTCTATCCAGTGTGATTTTCTTCATCTCTCGCAAAAGAGTCATGAACTTATCTTCAACACAACTTGGTGTTTTATTTGGATACCAAAGAATGAACTCTTCACCACCAAAACGCGCCACAAACTCACCCTCTTGAGTGTTATTGCTTAGCACGTTCGCCACTTTCTTTAATACAACATCACCCATTTGGTGGCCATAGGTGTCGTTGACCTGTTTAAAGAAATCGATATCGACAACGGCCAAGGTTCCCTTTCCTAAAGAACCTTTTAACTGCTCCACTTCTGCATTCAATGTTTTGAACAAACAACGTCTATTTGGCAAGTGTGTCAGAGGATCATACAGAGCTTGGTACTCTAACTTCTCATTCAGCTCTTTGAGCTTTCGTTCTTGCTGCCTTCTAACCAGCTCCACTTCGATCCATGACGCCATTAGCCTCATCACGTCGACATCGAACTCTTTGAACTCGCGATGATAGGGGGCTGGGCTTGAAAAATTTAAAGTGCCATAAAGCTCATCATTAACGAAAATGGGAACCCCAATATAAGACTCCAAACCAAAAGACTGGTAAGCGGGATGCTTCGCATATTTATCGTGTTTGCCACAATGCTCAATGCAGATAGGGCCAATCGATTTACAGGTAATTTCGCAATAGGTTGAACGATAATCGAAGGTGTCACCGCTATTGAGTTCTACTCCTTCAGGCGTAACACAATGTTCAACAACATAAGTATTGCCATCGACTTTCGATAAGATACCAATATCAAGGTTGAAGCGTTCAAGCCCCATAATAAGCAGCTGAGCGATTTGAATATCGAAGCCCTTTCGATAATCATTGGTGATTTGATACAAGCGGCGTATAACAATTTCGCTTTCACTGGCTTGGTTCATAAATGGGATTCCACTACTGCTGACATTAATGGCAACATTAATATTTCGTATATTAAGAAGAGTAAAGTGTAAAAAAACATAATAATCAATTAGTTTGTATGCAAAATACCTCATTGGTCCAATGAATAAAAGTCGACTTCTTCGACTTTGCGTTAGCACCCTATTCCTAGCTTTGGTAAAATAATCCATTAACGAAACAGAATGGATAGGAAAATGAACCTTTCTCAACTAAACCAAGAAATCTACGATCACCTTTACCGCGACATTGAAGAGTTCCGCAGTACTTTTGATCTGCCTGTTGCTGCTCCTGAAACAATGGACGAAAAAGGCGATACGCTACATACCTCTCTAGCGATCGAAGAACTAACAGAACTTGCAGAAGCTGACTCTAAAATCGAACAAGCGGACGCTATTGTAGACAGCGTTTATGTTTTGATGGGACGCTTGGTTCACCTTGGTCAAGCTAAGGTTGAAGACAACCTAGCAATCAGCTACCTGATCGACCTACTGTTGAATGTTTCTAAAAACCGCTCAATTGACTTCTTGCCTTGCTGGGACGAAGTACACTCAAGCAACATGAGCAAAGTATGTCGCAACGAAACTGAATACGCTGAAACAGAAGCTTTCTATGCTGAGCAAAACATCAAGCTGATGGCTGTTCAAAAAGGCGAATACATCATCGCTAAGTGTGCGGAAGATTTCGTATCTGAAGGCAAGACAGTTCGCCAAGGTAAAGTACTAAAATCTGTACACTACCGTCCTGCGAACCTTGAGCCACTAACGGCTTAAGTAAGGTTAAGACTGAAGCGGTTAAAAGCTTCAGCTAACTTGAATAGCAAACGCCACGTTTAAATAACGTGGCGTTTTATTATCTGTCAGTCAATTCTAACTGTGTAAATTGCAGCTGTGTGTCAGTTGTACCTGTATGTTAATTGTAGCTAAATGCTATACCAGTCGCGCCATATGATAAGCTGCCACATATTCGCCATTTCTGAAAGCGAACCCTGCGGACTCTCCTTCAATCACGAAACCGAACTTCTTATACAGGCTGATCGCTCTTTCATTATCGGTGTACACCGTTAACTCCATTCGCTTGATGTTAATCCAGTTATCACACAGATCGATTGCTGTTGCGAGCAGTTGGCTACCCACACCTTTGCCTAACACATCGTCTTTAACACCCATACCAAATGAAGCAACATGTCGTCTTCTTGGGTTCACACACACTTCCATTCCCAAGTTGCCAACGATCTCATCGTCGATCATCGCGACATACGAGTACACGTTGTCAGGCATATTAGAGATTCGTTTTTGCCAGCTTTCCAGAGATGGATTTGGGAGTTGCAGCGTACCGGTATAAGCATTAGTGCATTCGTAAACTTCTTTTATTCCCTTTGCATCTGACGGTTCAGACCGTCTCACTATAATACTCATCGCAACTCCTACTATTTTCATCGCTAAATATGAAACACATCCTTAATGTGCACCTAAACACACTAACAAATAGTAAATATTTAACAATAGGTTAGATGAAATTGTTTTTATTAGGGCTGATGTGGGGAATGTATGTGGATGATCTGAAGAAGTAAATTTGAGGAATCAAGGTTAATTAAACTGGAGGTAATTCGATATGGGCACCTCGGGTGTGCCCACGCCGCTAAATCTATGGAGTTAGTTAGCATGATCTAACTAATTCTGTTCTGGTTAATCATGAACTAGTTCATCTTGATCTAGTTAATCACGCTCACATTGAACTTGCATGACTTTAAGGTCTGTTGCATTTAGCTTCTCAGCTAGCGCTGCGCCTTCTTCATTACATTGCTCAAGAGTCGTAAATTGGGTGTTAACTTCCATTTCTGCTGTGCTGTCAGCGCCACCCATCATTAGACTTAGAATCAGTGTTAGTTCGTACATAAGTTAATCCTCTTTCGAGTTTTGAAAGCATCCATTCGAATAAGATAAAGTGATCAGATTAAGTCCTAGCTCACTTGTTTCGTTTGAGATAATTCTAGTCATTCGCTCGATTCGAGTCTTACCATTTTGTGCCAAGAGGTAACAAAGTAAGTACGCTTATCTTATTGGGCTTAGTTGATACTGAGTAAACGCCCTCTCTCAATATCTTGCTCAAGTACCTCTGGTGTTAAATCGCCATGTCCATGGTGGTCATGTTTATGGTGATGCCCATGATCGTGTCCGTGGGAATGACCTTGATGTTCATTTGCTCTTTGAGCTAACTTGTCTGAGTCCAAATAAGTATCAGTCAAATCAGCACAATAATCTTCAGTCCATAAGCGACGAGCCTCGTCATCACTCATGATTTGCTCGGCTTTAGGACCCAACTTGTTCATGTAGAACATCCCTAACTCCTCTCCTTCCACATTGGCGTGGTTGATCAGGTTCATGAAAGCAGGTTCTTGATTCTCATCTGATAGATGACCATTTTTGTAACACACGGTTAGACCAATAATGTCATCACCAAGTTGTTCTAGTGCAGGGTTGAAATGATTGTGACTGTGATTATGTTCGGCAGCGGCTACAAGCATTGGAGTAAGTAAAACACATGCGATAGCCAGTAGTTTAATAGTGTTATTCATGGATAGACCTTCTAAATTTGAGAGAACAATTTGATTAGTTGCTTGGCTTAACTTCTGGTGAGATGAGCAGATGGGAACGTCAGGACCATTTCAGCCTGAGCCCCTCTCTCATCTCACTACAAATAATCAATATGATTGGATAACGAGGCTCGATATAACGAGAGCTCTGAAAACAAAAATCACTTATCAACCACGATTCTTGCTGGCGCGATGGTGTAAGCCATCTGCTTCATCTCCCATTGCCCTTTTGCTTCCAAGGCAACCGCTAATGCTTGCGCCTCTTCACATACCTTCGCTGGTTTTCCATCAGCCCAGAATGAAGGACCCGAGGTATATCCACACATAACAGAAAAAGCGTGTTGGCCATCCTTTATTGTGTATTCCGTCATAATGCCTCCACCTTCACCGTGCGTTATTTTTAGCGAGCCTTCATCGGCAACATGCATTGCATCGGAAGGGTTCGGTTTGACATACGTTGTGTAGGTGCCGCCATCTGACATGTATTGGTTGTCATACATGGTGTAGCCTTCTTTTTCTGAAGGTAAGGTCAGTTCGTAGTTAGGATCAATATCCGCTAAACGTTCCGAGTTATTCGTCGCACCAGGTTGATAGTTGTGAGCATTTGATTGTCCGTTAGCGAAAACAGAACCTGCCACTAAAGATAGAATGACGACCGCTAAAATTGATTTTTTCATAATGAACTCCAGATATTCTAAGCAAAGATGTTGCTAGCAATGATTTTTATGATTGAGTAAGAGAGTGAGCTGTTTCCTAAGTTTTTAGGATGTGAGGGCACATCAGCCCTCACTACAAATGCCCTATTTGCTATCGGTTCCCGCCCCTTCACCAGGCTCAGTTGGACGACTTACCGACTTGCGCTCAAGATTGTGGTGAGCACGCACTCTATCCATGTATTCTTGCTTGGTGTTCATACCTTGCTTCATTGCTTCTGGTACTTGTTCAGCTGGGATCACGATGTCACGGTCGACTGGCCACTCAGTTAACAGCTCTGGATGGTAGCCTTCTGGGTAGTACAGTTTTGGATCCAGCTCTAAATCACGAATCTCTTGTTCTTGTATGTCTTCACGGCTGTTTTTCGGTAATGGAATTCTAAAATCAGACCCATCTGCCATATCAAATTGTGGCGCTCGCGCGTTCGGGAAATCAGGTAAAATACCTTCACGAACCCACGCGTTATCTTTAGTCATGTTAACGACAATGCCATCTGGCGCACCGAAGTGGTAAGGCCCTTGCCAATGGTGTCGAACCTCTGCAACGGTTTCCTCATTGAGATATGGGTCGAATGTCATGTGCGTTGTCATGAACAAGCGCGGTTGTACTTCATTGGCCACATAACCCGCCGCGTACGCTGGCGTATGGTGAGTATCAACGGTGTAACGTGCTAAGAATGGCGGCACACCTTGAATAATCGAAGACACACCAAACGTTTCGGTTTGCAGCTCAGTAATGAACAAGTCTGCACCTTTTGCGTATTTCAAATCCAACTCGGTTGGACGACCGTCTCCTGTCCAAACAAACGAAAGCACTCGACCGTCATCTTGAGTCCAATTTAAGCGATAGCCAGACGCGCCATCTTTTGCATGGCTGCGTCGCCAGTGAATGACTTCGACATTGTCTTGGTCATAGATAACGCCTCCGTCATCGCGGAAATCAAACTCGTGTACCACAATGTCGTTGCCTGATGGGAACACATCAAATGCATCGGTGTGCCAGTTCAACATTTGCTGCATGCCTTCAATCATATGACGAGTGCCATATTCTGGAGTCGCACCACTCGGACCATAAATGTTAAGCGGCTTTTCCCAGCGACCATTCCAACCACCAAATTGATACAGGTAAGGTAACGAGCCGTAATGGTCTACGTGTAAGTGAGTAATGAAGATATGGTCGAGTTCATTCATCGCGACACCCGCCGCTACGTAGTTCGCAATTGATCCTTCACCTAAATCAAAGACAAAGTTAGAGCCGTTACCCAATTCGACGTATATCGAGGTGTTTGCCTGCCCCGGGCGAATCATTGGTGATGTCCCCATGAACGTGACACGCATTTCATCCGGTTGAACTTCTTCAGTGCGTGGGAACCAGTTGGCGCCGGACACCATGTGATCGCCATAAGGTGCAATGCCTTCAAACATCAGGCCTTCTTTCCAACCTGAATTGGTTTCTTTGCGATAGTCACCATTGTTTACACCGCCCATTAACACAGAAAGCACTTCTTCTTCTGAAGAGTACAAGTTCCCCTTGGGTTGGTTGCTCAAATACTCTTCAAGGGTTTCACCCTCGTGATATTCAAATTTCTCGAGTTTTTGAATATCAGAGTTAGTTTGCTTGGTGTTGTATTGCATCATTGGGTCAGCAGCAAAAGCGGTTGTCGTGATGATCATTGCTGTAGAGATGATTGATAATTTTGCGAAAGTTCTCATAGTTTCACCTATCGGTCTGAGTATTTAGTAAATGAATGAAGTTCCTTCCTCACTCCGATGCAAACAAGTTTATTAATAAACAGAACCTTGATATATAGTGTAAACTTTACTTAAAACCTCCATTTCATTTATGAATTAGAAAGGCTTCACAATGATTTGGATGAGTGGCAATAAGAATAGAGGGAACTGAATTTGGACCTTAATCTACTGACGACATTTTTGGCCGTTTACAAACACAGCTCTATCACCGTGGCATCAGAGCAGCTCGATATTTCTCAACCCGCGGTAAGCGCGGCGATTAAGAGACTTGAAGGTGTCGTGGGCAAGGCTTTATTTGTAAGAGAAGGACGAGGTATCGCGCCTACTGGAGCAGCGGTATCACTCGCTAATAAGATAGAAGACCCATTGAACATCATTGGAACGGTTGAGCAGCAAAAGAATGACCTTAAAGTCTATTGCACAGAGAGCTTGCTTCATTTCGTTAGTCAGGTTGAAGGCGTAAGCTTCACGGAAGCGCCGCTTGAAGAGGAAGAACTGTTTGATGCGCTTACTGCACAAAAAGTGGATATCGTCATTGATGTACTTTCGAGTAAGAAACATTCACTGATTGAAGAAACCATCGTCGATGAGGAACCCGTGTGTCTGACTCGAATTAACCACCCTCGAATTGGTGAAACGCTGAGTAAAGAAGAGTATTTCCAAGAGGAACATATTGCACTTAAGATCAAACGCGCCAATATGAACACGGTCGAGTTTTTATCAGAGAGCGATATCGAGCCGAGAAAAGTCAGAATTGAAACCAGCTCAATTTCAAGCATGCTGATTTTGGCAAGCACGACGGATTATATCGCCGCTTCTACTCGTTCTTTTGCAGAAATGCTTGCACCAGCGCTTGGCTTACGCGTTCACCCTATCCCCATCAAATTAAGACCGATCACGTTTCGAATGCTCTATCACCGCCGTTATGCTAATGACGAACAGCACATCAAAACCCGCGAAGCAATCAAATCAGCATTAAGAAAACATAAATGAAACTGAGGTTTTAACTAAAGTTAACCCTATTAATATAAATTCAGTTTAATTACATACTCTCCAGCAAGTTAATTCAATAGAACGACACTGGAGAATCCATGAAAAAGCTTAACCTTATTGCTCTACCACTTACGTTACTCAGCAGCGCAGCGTTTGCGACTTCGACTCAAGTTTACATCGAACAAAACGTTGCCTCTAATGCTGCTGATAACGGTGTCTACACCACAGAAGCTGGCGCATTAATCGATACCTCAGAAAATGGACAAGTCTATATAGGTTTTGATGACCAGGGTTGGTTAGCCGCGGGTTACGGCCACGACTTTCACATCAGCGAATCCTTCACGTTCAACCTATACGGTGAACTCGGTAAATGGGACAACGGTGAAGAGTTATTAATCGAAGGTATTATCGATTATCAAGTGAACGACAACTTCAATGTATTCAGTGGATTGGGATATAACCAGTCAGGGCAAGTACTCGAGAATGTAAGCGACACCACGATCAACACCAATAAGTTCATCGCCGGTGCGGGGTACTCACTCGCAGGCTGGGATTTAGCTTACCAATACACTCACGAAAACAGTGATGGATCCAATGGCGGGTTTACCCACAACGATGACAACGTTATCTTTCATCAAGGCGACTACCGTACCAATGAACACGAAGTCGTTCTCTCTAAGAGCATCGACGACTGGACACCCTACGTGAAATACACCTACTTCAATACCAACGAAGGTGACCTTTACTTGAACGGCCAATCGATGGGCCCGATCGACAACGACAATATCATTACGCTTGGTTTGTCTTACGACTTCTAAACATCTCAGATTCAATTCTCATAGGCAGATGGATTTGCCCACCTTTCGAGGGCACTACTATGAAAATGACTCCTCAACGTAACAAAGTCATTAATATCGCTGCAGCGATCAGTATCGTTTTGTTTTCCGCGATTCCCACCTACGCAAGTGCTGATCACTTAGATTCCCATTATCTAGAATCGAGTTATCTAGAAACCAGCTTTCTAGACTCCTCCTTCGTCGCATTCAGGACACCAGATTTTGATCAGGGGTATCTTAACGATGAGATTAAAGAAAACCTTATTCTGGAATAATTCGTCAACACATTACAAAACGTAAAAGACCAGAAACTCACGCTCTGGTCTTCTTATATAGCTCTTGTTTTCTATATAACTCTCATCTTCTTACAGAGCTTTACTCAGCGATTAAGACTCTGTTTCTGAGTCACTTTTCTCTAAGCTAATCACATTCAAAACTGCGAATGCTGAGGCTAGGAATAAGCCCAATATCCAAACAAAATACCACATGAGAAACTCCTTAATACAGTGAATGGCCATTACGTTCGACATACTCGCTATCGAGTCGTCCAAACATGGTTCGATAACTAAAAGCGGTATAACACAGGATGATTGGCACCATCACAAACGCCACACCTGTCATGATGTTCAAGGTCAGTTCACTGGAGGTTGAATCCCACAACGTTAGGCTATGACTCGGGTTAACGCTAGACGGGATAACAAACGGGAACATCGAGAAACCAGCCGTTAAAATGATGCAAGCATTAGTCAGGCTTGAACTGATAAAAGCAATCGCATCCCATTTCAATCTTGCGCCAATCAAAGCCAGTAATGGAATGGTCACGCTGCCGATCGGTGCAAACCACATCCAAGGGTACGTATCGAAGTTGGTTAACCAAGCGCCTGCTTGTGTGACGACTTCTTTGTTCAAAGGATTCGAAGCCGAGCTATGATCCATCGCACTGACTATCACATACCCATCACTATGGTTAATCGCCATACAGCCAACCACCATAAGGAAAGCGACAAGTACCGCACTCGCCTGCGTCACCGTTCTTGCCTTTTTGTACACTGCGTCTGTGGTTTTCATCATCAACCACGCACTGCCTTGTAACAGCGCCATCAATAACCCAACCAAACCACACAAAAGCGCAACTGGATTAATTAAATCGATTAACGAACCATGGTACTCAACCATCAATAAGCTATTGAGTGTAAAAGGTAAGCCTTGCATCAAATTGCCAAACGCCACCCCAAACAAAATAGGAGGGAAGAAGCCTGAGAACGAGATTGCCAAGTCACACACCCGTCGCCACTGATCGCTGTCGATCTTTGCTCGATACTCAAGCGCCAAAGGACGCAACCACAATGAGATAAGCACCAAATACATCGCTACATAAAGGCTTGAAGACGATGTCGCATAAACCAAAGGCCAAGCTGCAAACAACGCACCACCTGCGGTAATTAACCATACTTGGTTGCCGTCCCAATGGGGCGCGATGGAGTTGATCATGACTCGTCTCTCAGCGTTCGTTTTACCAATAAACGGTAACAACGCCCCCACTCCCATATCAAAACCATCGGTGATCATAAAACCAATCAGCAGTACACCAATCAGAACCCACCAAATTAAACGCAATGTGTCATATTCGAACATGAGTCAATCACCTTATTGTTGAACTTGTTGTGCCAATTTGGCTTCAAGTGAAGTTGTATTTTGTTCATAGTGATAGCGACCCGTTTTTAAACTGCTTGGCCCTTTTTTAGCCACGGTAATCATCAAGTAACTTTCAACAATGATGAATAGGGTATACAGGCTGATAATGAGAGCAAGAGACGTAAGCAGGTTTTCAACGGTTTGAGAAGAAGCCGCGACCGTCACGGGAAGGATTTCACCTACTGCCCAAGGCTGACGGCCGTATTCCGCAACAAACCAGCCAGCTTCAATGGCAATCCAAGGTAATGGAATCGACCATAGCGCCGCTTTCAGTAACCAAGGCTTTTGCGTAATGTTTTTACGGTAGGTTTGCAGGAAGGCCGCACCAAAGACAAACAACATAATGAAGCCAGAGCCCACCATGATTCGGAATGACCAGAAAAGTGGCCAGACAGTTGGGATTGAATCATCTGCCGCTTGTTGGATTTGCTGTTCAGTCGCATCGGTTACAGCAGGGGTATAACGCTTGAGCAATAAGCCATAGCCGAGATCGTGCTTGGTTTGATCAAAGGCTTGTTCCGTCTCATAAGAGGTATCGCCTGCTCGTAAACGCTCCAGCAATTCATAAGCGATGATTCCGTTCCGAATGCGAACAAGGTGTTGGTCGCGTAGGTCATGAAGGCCCGTTACTTGCTCATCCAGAGATCGCGTCGCAATAATTCCCATCACATAAGGGATTTTGACCGCGAAGTCGGTTTTGCCTTCCTCTTGGTTTGGTAATCCGAACAAGGTAAATGCCGCAGGTGCGGGTTCTGTGTGCCATTCCGCTTCAATTGCCGCAAGTTTCACTTTTTGAACATCACCCAGTTCATAGCCCGACTCATCACCTAATACGATCACCGAGATAATAGAAGCAATGCCAAACGAAGCTGCGACAGCAAACGAACGTTTTGCAAAAGCAACGTCACGACCTTTAAGCAAGTAGTAAGAGCTCACACCAAGGATAAACATTGATCCACAGGTATACGCTGATGCCACGGTATGCAGGAATTTAACTTGTGCGACAGGATTAAGCACCACGTCAGCAAAGCTGGTCATTTCCATACGCATGGTTTGGTAATTGAACTCTGATCCAATCGGGTTTTGCATCCAACCGTTAGCAACCAAAATCCACAATGCAGAGAAGCTTGAGCCCAGAGCCACCAGCCAAGTGACTAAAAGGTGTTGGCGTTTAGATAGCCTTTCCCAGCCGAAAAAGAATAAGCCGACAAAGGTGGATTCTAGGAAGAACGCGACAAGCGCTTCGATGGCTAAAGGTGCACCGAAAATATCGCCGACATAGTGAGAATAGTAAGACCAATTGGTGCCGAACTGGAATTCCATGGTTAAACCGGTCGTGACACCCAAGGCAAAGTTAATGCCGAACAGTTTGCCCCAGAAGCGGGTCATGTCTTGATAGATTTGCTTACCGGTGAGTACATAGGTCGACTCCATGATCGCCAGTAAGCACGACATACCGATAGTCAGAGGGACGAAAAGAAAGTGGAACATAGCGGTTAGCGCAAACTGTAAACGCGACAATTCAACTACATCAAACATTTAAGCTCCAAACATCATAATGATGGCTTTCATATTAAGAATTGGAGCGTATTTCAGCACAGTTCTCACGAACCAAACTAGAACAGATTGATTGTTAAAAAACAGAACAGATTTGCTTATTAGACGAACGACTGGTCAGAATTTAGCTGCAACTATTGGCTTGCAATTCCATTGTCTGAATCAAGCCGCCTAATGTTTGAATGGCTTCTGCTATTTTGTCGTCACAAGCGTACGAACAGTTGAGACGAATGTGATGAGAGAACTTTTTGTCACTGCTGAATATGATTCCCGGTGCGACAGAGATGTTTTGTTCAAGGGCTAGTTCATACAACTTCTCAACACAAACAGAGTGAGGCAGTTCAATCCAAATGAAGTAACCACCTTGGCTTTTATGCACCATCGCACTTGAAGGTAAGCTAGATTCTAACAATGCAATATGTGCCTTCTTCCTTTCATTCAAAAGCTTGCGAAGTTTTTTAAGATGGTTGTCATAACTATAAAAGGTTAGGTAGTGAGACAGTCCAAGTTGAATAGGAATACTGCTTGAGAGCGTCGAAAGGTGCTGCAATCTCTGAATCTTTAACGCTTGTTTCCTTGCAACTACCCAACCGATTCGAAAGCCAGGTGACAATGATTTGGAAAATGAACCACAAAGCATGATCTGCTCGTCAGTGTCATACGCTTTAGCAGGCAATGAGCTTTGATTACCGACGTGAAGCTCTCGATACACATCGTCTTCAATCATCGGGATCTTATGTTGGTTCACCAACTCGGCCAATCGCTGCTTGTTTCCATCACTCATCGAATAGCCAACAGGGTTTTGCGATTCTGTCATGAACCAGCACGCCTTGATGTCCATTGAAGCGAACACCGATTCCAACACATCTAAATCAATCCCTGTTGTCGGGTCTGTTGGAATCTCTACGGCAGTGAGGTTTAGTCTTTCAATTGCCTGTAACACACCATAGAACGCAGGATACTCGATAGCGACCAAGTCACCCGGTTCGGTACAGGATTGTAGGCAAAGATTAAGCGCTTCCATCGCCCCAGAAGTAATCACAATATCGTCTGGCAGTACGTTCAAACCTTGAACTTGATAACGTTGGGCAATTTGCCTGCGAAGTGTTTCACTGCCTGGAGGCAAATTGGTGAGCATACTGTTGTCGGGCATTTGACGGCTGGCATTAGCTAAACTGCGTGACAATGCTTGATGCGGAAACAAGGCGGGATCAGGGAATGCCGAGCTAAGTGGAATAATGCTAGGGTCTTTGGCTCGTTGAAGTACATCGTATAGCAGGTCACTGATTCTAACAGGATACGGCTTGATGGCTTTTTGCTTTGAATGATCCGAAACGAATACATTTCTGCGCGGTAACACGAAATAGCCAGACTTAGGCTTTGAGCACACATAGCCTTGGTCTTCAAGCTGCTGATAGGCTTGCAGTACCGTCTCGATACTGAGTTTATAGCGCTTACACGCATCTCTAATTGATGGGATCTTCTCACCACTCAACCAAATATTTTGCTCTATCTGATTCTTGATTGTATTGGCGAGTATCTGTGATTTTTTCATCAAAAAGTCTTTCGTGTTCGAAGATAGTAAACACATCATGTTACAGGCAAAGGGATACTCTGCCCTAATCGAAATTTATTTGCCTTGGTTTAAAGTAGACAGCACCTTAGCAAAACGTCTAACTAACTTAAGGCGAATACCAATTGAGTGACCACCAATACCAAGCACAGCACTACCGTTGAATAAAAGGTTAACGCAAAACCAAAAGCCCTTGCCGGTGCTCCATGACTGTAGCCTTTGAAAAAGAAGATACGCCCAATAAAAAATAACACTGAACACACGAGTCCCGCCGATAACCAAGCAAAAGGCATTAATAAACACCACGCGGTATAGACACCAAATGCGATGACCAGTTGCTCTAAGGTATTTTGAAGCAAGCTTTGCAGCATGATGGCTTGCTTTGTTCCAGACGTTAACCCACTGCCATCGATATCTTCTGGGCTGAAGAAGCGAAACTTGGCTAAGCGTCCAATAGAGACGATTAACATCAAGGTCGGTAGTATCAGAGACTGCCCTAAAACAGTCACCCTATCTTCTAGCAAACTGGTTTGAGCGTAATTGAGAGGGTCTAAAACGATGGCTGCCCAGATTGCAACAATGGCGGTTAGCATAGCCCACGCCATTCCCTTAAAGACTCCAACTTGCTTACTGGTTAGTTCCATAAAACCCTCGTCATCCATCCAACAGATTTACTCATTATTAACTATCAACCAGTCGATATTTGTGACGTTCTCTTACTATATGAAAGGATAAAACCAATAGAAATCAAATCTATTTCGCTTATTAAGCCTTTCCAATAAAAAAGACACCACACTCGTCAAAAAGTGTGGTGCCTTGGTTATTCCTTTAAAGCTAATTAACTAACGATAGTTAAATTAGTTCGCTGGACGCCAAACGCCCCATTTGTCATTTTCGTAGGTCGCTTTAGGGTTTGTACCACCTTGAATCCACCATTGTGCTTTCCATGACTGGTTCGAGTAAGTCACGACTTCACCACCAAGGTAAGTCGCTGATGAGTCCCACGAGCCCGGGTCTGGCGTAGGGTCTGGGTCAGGAGTCGGATCAGGATCCGGCGTTGGATCTGGGTCTGGTGTTACGCCACCGTCATCAGCAATCACCTCGAAAGTAAAGGTTTCAACACTGTCGCTTTCAATCGAGCTAGCCATAAACGATAGAGTTTCGTTTGCAGTGATGCCAGTGGTATCCACTACGATAGAAGCCGTGCCGTTATTTTGAATGCTTACAGAAGAACCTTGAGTTTGAGTTAGATTTGCCGCTTCGCTTGTTGCAATCACAACCTTATCGCCAGCATTCACTACATTGTCACTCTTCACTAGCTCGTAGATGTCACCTTTCAGTGGTTCAACACCACCGTCGCCACCATCAATCAGCGTTAACTGACCAGAAGCACGGCTATCTTTTGAGTTGAAGAAGTTACGTGAAGGATCGTTTTGGAAATACATGTAGTGCTGCATTTCAGCATGCCAGTCACCAATGAAGATCGCGCCATCTTTAAACTCTTCGTGCCAGCCATTAATTTCTGAAGCTAACAAACGAGCCCAATCGTTAACGTTTGAAGCATCGATGACGATGTCGAAGCTACGCGCTACTTCACCATACTTGTTGATGATGTCGTACTTAACGGTGTCACCAATTTCTGGCGTTCCAAATTGGTCTGAAACAAACAAATCACCACGCACTAGATCAGGCTCTGGACCCGGCTCTGGTGGAGGGGTTGTACCACCCGCGATAGTGATGTCTGAACAGTTGTAGAAGCCTTCGCCCGCAGCATCATCACGTTGCCAGCGAACGAATAGAATCGCATCGCCAGAACGGTCTGAAGGAATAGTGACATTAATGCGGTACTTGCCGCCATTAACCGGAACATTACCCTCTTCTTGGATAAGATCTAAGTCTCCCCACGCTAGGCCTTTGCTTAGGTCTGCGTTTGGTTTCGTTAGGTAGAACTCCCAGAAAGAAGGGTTGTGTGGCGCAGTCGCATTGAATACATATTCAAACGTACCAGTATTTAGCTCGGTACGAGTCCAACCAGTATGAGGCGCACCCATGCCGCGTTTTTGCGAATCATTGGCGTAACATAACGTGCCGTCAGGAATCGCCGCTTTTACAGCATTGATGTTATTGAAATCCTGAACATTTTTAGCGTATTCGTTACGTTGAACAAATGGGTATGAACCCGAAATGTCTTTTGCTTGAGCACACGCAGCATTAGGTGGTGTACCCGACCAAATCCCGCCTTGCTCGTAACACGTGTTCTGACGCGCACTTGGAAACTCAGACCAGCCATGAGCATTTGCCACCGAAGGCACACTCGATAGCATAGCCATACCTACTGCTACTTTTAGAATATTATTATTTATTGTTGTCACTTTCCCACTCTCTATTATTTTACCCTGCACACAACATTAACTGGTCACTTACCAATCAAAATTGCACTTCGAGGGTTTATAGTTTTTATTTGAAGAACAACGAAAAATATATACGTCAATTTTATCAATGACAGCGGGTTTTATATTGATAGGAATCAGAGTCACACAACTCAAAGAAATGCGTTGTCGATAGATGATGTTGCTTCGAATTATTGGATCTCAGTATTCCGTCTTGATTGAGGGAACATTATTCAAAGTGAATAAAAAAGCGGCTCGATGATTAAGCCGCTTTTGCATCTGGAGATTTAATATACAGCTAAGTGAGTTCGATTAACTCGTAATTAATCTAACTTTTTCCATTGTTGCTCAACCCAATTTGGATCTGCTGCCACGCCTGGAAGATACGCTTCATTGTTACATTCTGCTGCCCATGGGCCGTAACATTGATAAACACCTTCGCCTTCAAATAAAACGACGTCGCCATCAACATAGTTACCAAAGCCTTCTGGGTAGACATAATCATGTGCAGGTGGTGGCGCATCGGCATCAACTAAATGGAAATCCATCATTTGTTGGCCTACCAATTTACCTTCGCTGTTTTTGACACTCACTACCAACATATGATGACCAGCCTCTGATTTAGACAAAGGTAATGATACCGATTCTGACGAGTTATCTTCAACCTCCCCACTCCAGTATGCTAAAGACTCTCGAGCATGGTTATACACGGTGAGTTCAGCTTGGGCATCGCCCCCAGCTACCAATGATAAATCGAGTACGGTTGCCTGTTCTCCGATCACGTATTCTGAATCCAGACCTTCACCGTAAGGGACGTATCGGGTTCTGGCACCTCAACATCGTAGCCTATTTCCACACGCTGAATACCGCTGTCAGAATTCACATATATTGGGTTCACACCGTAAATAGGTGCAAAACCATTTTCAGTCAACACGCCAGACTTAATGTTATTGCGATCTTCATTAACTTTGGTTGCTAATGCCTTAGACCAGTTCTTTGGTTGGCCATCCTCACTATTTGCAATCTCGATACGAGTACTGAGCGCTGAGTTTTCACCAGATCCATCAAACACGCGCGTATATACCGCGTCGCCTTCTTTCAAATTAATCGTAGGAATTATCTGACCTGCTTTTTCCCAACCCGGAAGTTGAGAATCATCACCATCAAACACCACATCAATCGCGTTATAGAAAGCCTTGTCGGTGTCGCCCACATCCCACACAGCCAGAATCACGTGATAGCCTTCTCTCTCTGGCACGTTACACGTGTGAGTCGCCGTGTTCTGTGTCATCTCTCCATGGGCATCAACTTCACAAAAGGGATTTAAGTCAAACTCTGAGCGCGCTAATGGTGAATTTTGGTCCCAACCTTCTTTCGTGATGTAATATTTAAAACCAGCCGCAATATGGTTGGCTCTAAATGTCCATTCAAATTCTTGAGAGCCCGCTTCTATTGGGCGTTTCTGCCAGCGCTCTGAAGTTTGTTCATCTAGGTTTCTTGCCATTAATATTTCAGCACTGACAATGTAACCATCAGCAGGGCCATCTTCAGGGAAGCCGTCAAAGCCTTCCACACTTTGTGGCTCATACTGTATGTCGCCACAGTCCATGTTCTTCGCCTGACCTTCAGAATCTTCTAAGTGACACAAAGCGACACGACTTATGATGTTGCCATCATCGTTCAGCGATATAAATCCATGTGCCATAGCGCCACCACAAGCCGCAGACAAAGCGATGGCTAAAGCCGTTTTCTCTATTCCGATTCTCATAACATTTCCACTTAAAGACGTCATATTTCCCATTAACAAGACAAAATGATCTTCGCTTGTTTACCTATCCACTTGTTTGACTGAGTAAGCACCTCAATTTGCTATTAACCGTTACTTGGCTCGAACATTAATAAAGCAAATGCATATCAATCAATTTGAGCATGGTCGAGGAAGGTAGGATTATTTATTCAATAAGGCTGATTGATATTCATCAAAGGTAATACGAAGGGGAAATTATCTTATACATCTGAAGACTATGAAGTTTATTCAATAAATAGAGCAAGGGAACAGGCTAAGAACCTGAGAGACTAGAGGTGAGAAACGTCTGAACGGGCTGTTCAGGATATCGCATTGACGCGAAAGTAGAGGGTTTGTTGTCAAAATAACGGTTTTGACGAGTCACATTAGATAAAGGTGCTTTGATGCAAAGTTGATTTAAATAGAGGGAGCTTGGTAGAGCTTTAATAGCGGCTATGCATGCCCATGCGATGTGACATGTCGTCGTCCATACGACCGCCCTTCCAACCGCCGCCACCCAATAGATTAAGTACATCTCGCGCTGTGTAGTCTTCTCCGCCGAAGAAGTCATTAGACACATCATTACGCAGCAACTGAATAGTTGGAGCTAATTCAACAGCAAGATCTTGTGGATCCGCAAACAAGGCTAAAGCAATCTGTTGTTGGCGTTTACTCAACTCACGAGAACTTGTTTCAACCTGTCCAATAGAGAAGAAATCACGGCTTCCATAGCTCTTTACCATCTTTGCTGACAAAGACTTAATCACCTTTTTGATTCTTCTTCTTTGGATGTATCTAAACATATTTGCTTCCTTTACTAACTCGCCTTAAACCCAATGAGCAGCTTAACCAATTAGTCTTTTAACCAAACAAAAGATAGGTCTGATTGTCGACTGAGATACTTTTGACTTCGGTGTTAAACACGGACTCTAGCTGCTCAGGGGTAAGCACTTGATCAGCTGTGCCTGATGCTTGAAGTACGCCTTTATCAAGCAGCAACACTTGGTCGGCGTGTCTCAGGGTTCTGTTCAAATCATGGTTTGCCATGATCACTGCAATGCCCTTCTCTGCCACTCGTTCAATGAGCTTGTACAACAAGGCTTCTTGAGCAATATCCAGTGGAGCTGCGGGTTCGTCGAGGATCAGCAGCTTCGCGTATGGGTTAAGTATCGGCCAAATTTGCAAGCACATTCCCGCCAAACGAACGCGTTGCCATTCACCACCCGACAAGGTCTGAATTGAACGATGAAGTTTGTCTGTGATGTCCAACATCTGACTTATCTCTTCCAAAGCTGCGTTGATTTCAGCATCAAGTCCATGCGATGAACTTGGCAATGACAACGCAAGGTATTGGAACACTTCTAAGTTGAAGGCTGGCCTTGCGCTTTGGCACAAGTAAGCACGATGCAATGATAAATCTTGTAAAGACAGCTCCGACAAATCCTGCCCGTCGATCTTTATATCGCCTTTGTAACCATCACCAACGCCAGATATCGCTTCGAGTAAGGTACTTTTACCACTGCCATTAGGACCGATGACATGAGTCACCAGCCCTTGCTTGAGCTCAAATGATAGTGGTAATAAACGAGCGCCAACGCTCAGGCTCTTAATTTGAATCATGATTTTTAATTAACATCCAAATGAAGATAGGCGCACCTATACTGGTGGTCATCACACCCAAAGGCAGTTCTGCGGAATCTAGCAAGGTTCTTGCACAGATATCAGCAAATACCAGCAGTGCTGCACCAGCAACGGCAGACAAAGGAAGAAGGTATCGATTATCGGTACCAATCGCTAAACGCAATAAGTGTGGCACAACCAAGCCAACAAAGCTGATCACGCCACCTAAGGCAACTGCGCAGCCGACTAAAATAGACACAGCGAAAATTAAACGCCAACGTAATCTCGGAACGTTCACACCCAGTTGCGCGGCATGCGTTTCGCCAATCATCAGTTTGTCTAGTTTACTGCCTTGCAAACACAACCAAATAATCACAGGGATCATCACTAACGTAAGCGAGTGTTGATACCAAGTGACGCCACCTAAGCTGCCCATCAGCCAATACATCAGCAAGCGTAGGCTTAAGTCATCACTAAAATAGAACGCCCATGTCACCATCGCGCCAGAAAGAATGCCTAATGCGACACCCACCAGCAGTAATTTAGCCGTGGTGAGTCGCATCGTTTTTACCATGCTCACCAGTATCACGGTGAAACAGAGCGAGCCTAAAACGGCGGCAATCATGAACAGTTCTGGTGTAGGAGCAAACGGCAAGAAGAACAGCACGATAACCATCGCCAAACTTGCGCCACCAGAAATGCCGAGCACACCTGGCTCTGCTAATACGTTACCCAATAAGACTTGTAAGCTTGCGCCAGATACAGCTAACCCTGCCCCGATGGCAATAGCCGCCAATAATCGAGGTAAGCGTAAATCAATCAGCAGTTTTTGTTCTAACGTGGACAATGTGCCCAGAGGGGAAATGAAAAGATCGCCAACCATTAGGTAAATCGCACTCAGCGCGACAAGCAGTGCTGCCATCAGATAAATGGCTCGGGTCCATTTGCGCTGTTTTTGGTGAAGAAGTTGTTGGAAATCCATATCAAGCTACTTTGAAATTGTTCGCGTAACCTTACCTGTATCCCTAAATAAACTCAAGGCTCACACCGTAATGTGAACCTTGATATTTCAACCAGTTGAGCGGTTGTTTTGGCCGTTCTAGTTCGACTAGGTATTAATCGTACACAAGCTGACCGTGGTCGAATCGAGTTTCAACTTCGCACACCATTAAGGCCGCTCGTTGACCGATAGCAACGTTACGATTTGGGAATACCACCGCTTCGTTTTCATTCTTCGCCATCAATGGCTTATCGCCATCATGACCAAACACTTCACCGTGCTTGAACGCCGTAAAGTTCTCAACGTCATCAGAGAACATGAAATCAAAGTCATCGTGCAAACGAACAATGGTTCGGCTTACGCGGTAAGTAATGGTTTTCTTTGGTAAATGCTCTGGTTCTATTTCAGCAATCAGATTGCGCATTGCCAAATCGAAAGCCGTTAACTTATCAAGTTGGTTCTCACCAATTCGTGCTACCTGCCCCAGCTCCATTGTCAGTGCTTGCGCTTCGAAGTTTTCAGCGCTGTACCAACTGAAAGTGCTGGTTGGCGCATTCGATAGCAACACAGCTTCAACGTGAGCACTGTTGATGAAATCGAACAAAGCTTTGCTGCGTACTTCGTGGCGAACCTTAGGGCTTACGGCGAACGAGTAATGCTTGGACAAACGGATCGCACAGTGTAGATCTAAGTGCCAACGAGTAGCAGGTACCGTTTCCTTGTAAAACTCAGTAACCAAGTACTTAAGGTTCTTCGCGATATCCACTTCTCGATTACTTTCGTGCTGTTTTTCATCAAACAGACGGTTCATATTCACATCAAGAAAACGAGTATGCGCGTTGGTTGCTTCTGGGTGAGCAATGATGAATAAACATCTTGCTGTCACTACTTGGAAGCCTGTTTCAATATCCTCAATGAGCTTGTCAATCAGCTCCATTGGTGAAGTTTCGTCGCCATGAACACCTGTTGAAAAGATGATGTTCTTGGTTTCAGAATTGTACTCTGCGGGAATCACTTCCAATACACCGCGTTGATGAAGCTTAATTTGAACACCGTTACTCAGTACGGTCTGTCCTGCAACCACTTCTTGCTCAAGATCTAGGCTGTCAAAAAGAAATGATTGGCGAAAGAGGGTCTTCGTCATGCGCTACTCCTTAATTGCACGGCCGTATGTTAATAAATTGTACATAGAAATTGTGTTGCTAGGATCGCACTTATCAATAGAAACTCCGTTATCACTCACAAATACTACCCATATATTTTTGTATTACCTGCTGATTTTGCTAACCGACATCTGTTCCAAATAACTTTCTCCATTTAGAGCAGCTTTTGGTTGTCTCTGGTCATCTCAGCAAGATAAGAGCCACGTAAGCTAACACAGCTCTTACCTGCCATGAACAGATTGAGATCAATTAATCTTCCTGATCGAGCAATCTTTCAAATTCATCGATTTGAACTTTGACCATGTCGATGCTTTGTTGCCAAAAATCCGCTTGAGTCAGGTCCATACCAAGGTGCTTTTGAACCACTTCTTCCGCCATCATGCTGCCTGTATCACGAAGCAACGACACGTAATCGCCGTAGAATTGCTCGCCTTTTGCATCACGCTGAGCGTAAACACCTTTACTGAACAGGTAACCGAACAAGTATGGGTAGTTGTAGAAGCTTACTTGAGAGATGCTGAAGTGCAGCTTGCTCGCCCAGAAGTAAGGGTCGGCTTCTGTCATTGCATCGCCGTACCACTCTTTCCAAGTCGTTTCCATCAAGTCACACAGCTGCTGAGCCGTTAGCTCGCCTTTTTCACGCTGCTCGTAGAAGGCTTTTTCAAATTCAAAGCGAACGGGAATGTTCACCATTAATGCCAAAGAAGAAGAAAGCTCTTCCCACAGCATTTCAAGTTTCTCATTGCGTGTTTGGGCTTGCTTCAATAGATGGTCACGAACGATGTTCTCTGCAAAAATTGAAGCGGTTTCTGCTAGCGTCATAGGGTAGCGTGTTTGACACAACGGCATGTCTTTCATCACCCAGTTGTGGAACGCGTGGCCTAGCTCGTGTGCCAATGTCATTAAATCTGAGCGGCTACCGCTCCATGTCATGAACACAAGCGGTGTGCGTGTCGCAGCAAACTTGGTGCAGTACGCGCCTAAACGTTTGTTGGCAGCTGGTGCGGCATCAATCCAACCGTTCTCAACCATCAAAGCGACGAAATCAGCCATCTCTGGATTTACTTCTGCGAATGCAGTTTTAATCACTTCGATCGCTTCATCAAATGGGTAAACCTTAGATTCAGCGTCACCCAGTGGTGGCATTGCTGCTAAATGATTCCAAGGCTTCATTTCATCGAGCCCGTGAACTCTTGCCATCAACAAACCCGCTTTCTGACCAACAGCTCGATTCGCTTTCGCTACCGACATCATGGTGTCTAGCGTTTCTGGAACAATGCGGCTGCCGTGTAGGCTTGGATCAAGGAAATGCACATCGCTAATCTTCGAGCGCTTTTTGTTTTCAGTGAGTCGCCAACCCGCCAGTGCATTTAGGATTGAAGCAAAAGACTCTTGATGCGTTTTCATTGCGCCTTGAACCGCGCGCCATGCCGGTTCTTGTTTGTCGAATTCGCTACCATACAACAGGCTCGCGGCTTGTGAAAAACCTAGAGCTTCCTCTTCACCGTCCAGCTTTAGCGACAGTTTTAAAGATCCGGTTAGGTTATCGTATAAACGACCCCATCCGTCACGGCCATCAACCTTCATCGCTGCCAATAACTGCTCTTCAGCAACACTGAGTCGGCTACTTGATAACTTACGAGAGCTTTCAATCGCAAAGCGCTGCCCTGCTACGTCCGCACTCTCATGCTCTAATACTGCATCAATAAATTCTGGTTCTGCGTGAATTAACGTGTCTTCGTAAGGGCTAAACGCTTGAGACATTTCAGAGTTCAGCTTCGCGACGCGACCAAGCAGTGCTTTAGCTTCTGTGTGTGTCGCGTCTACCGATGCGTGACAATTCGCGAAGGTGTTGATCGTGCTGAGTAGCGTGCCTGCCGCTTCTGAAGTCTGAATCGCGTTTTGCATCGCTAGAATGATGTGACGCTTTTCAACGTGTAGGTTCAACAGCTCAATGCACTGCTGAATGAGTTCAATGTCCTGTTCGATTTTTGCATCATTAAGATCGCTATAAGCAATGCTTAGATCCCAACTTGGTGTTGTCATGACTAAATTCCTTTCACGTAGGTAGTAATACCAATCAGGTATAGCGGCTGTGAACGCCGCTTTATATTTCGATTCTTATTTCTGTTTCTATTTACAGATTTATTAGCTTGTTAATTCTTAAACTGTGTTTTTTGAACACTCAGAGAACAGGTAGCCCTATTGATTTAACGCTGATAAAACTCTGCGCAAACTGAGTGATTTGAATATGCGTTATCGATGCGTTTTCTATCGATAACTTCGAGTACAAACTCGGGTTTTTCCAATCAATATCAAGGCAGTGCGCTAACAATATGCGAATCACACCACCATGAGTAACCAACAATATATTGTCACTTGGATCATTCAAAAGTTGCGACCAAGCTTGAGTTACTCTGTCGTGGAAGCCCTGTAAACTTTCTGCACCAGTTAATTGATGATTAGCAGGATCTTGCCAAAAGGTTTCTAACATTCCCCACTTGTCTTCAAGTTCATCAAATGGGACACCATCAACTTCACCGAAGTTCATTTCCTGAAAGCCTGGCGCAACAGACAAAGGCACAGACAGACGCTCTGCATACAGGTTTGCTAGGTCGCTGCATCGTCTTAATGGCGAGGTAACCACACTATCAAAGGTAATATCTTGTGTAGTTAGTGCCTCACATATCTGTTCTTGAAGCTCAGGGTTGACCAACACATCAGATAAACCATTGAGCGCAGCTTTTCCTTCGACTTTGCCATGTCTTAGCAGATAGATGTTTTTGGTAGTTCCATTGACCATGTGTGCGACCTAGCCTTGAGTATCAAGCAAGTGATTAGATGGTTTTAAGAGCAGCGGCAATCCGGCAGCAACCAGCGTGACGCGCTCAACGACGCGAGCTAGCGCTTGGTTCATTCGTCCTGCATTGTCCACAAATAAGCGCGACACTTTACCCAACGGCACCACACCTAAGCCAACTTCGTTAGACACCATGATAATTTGCGCTGGGCTTTGCTCGACGCTTTTGACCAATACTTCAACCACAGCTTCAACCTGTTCATTGGTTGCGTCTTCACCCTGTTCAAAGATGATGTTGTTCAACCACAAGGTTAGGCAGTCAATCAGCACCACATCTTCTTTCGCAAAAGACTGCAGTTTTTCGGCTAACTCGACGGGTACTTCATGCTCAATCCACTGCTCACCACGACGTTGTTGATGGTGCGCGATTCGTTCTCGCATTTCGTCGTCCAAATAAGTGGCCGTTGCAATATAGTTAAGGCGTCCATTTGAACATGCTTCAAACGCACATAATGCTTGTTGCTCTGCAAAACTCGACTTGCCAGAACGAGCGCCGCCCAATACCAGATGGCTGTTTCGCTGTCTTTCTTGATTAGTTTGACTAGCTTGAATAGTTTGATTCGTGTTTGTCATAGGAAGCCGTTATAGAAAGCCATTATAAAATGCAGTAATGAATACAAGGTAAGTCAGCAACTCCATCAACTGTTGAGCCGCCCCCAAGCAGTCGCCAGTAAAGCCGCCAATTCGAGCCGTTAACCACTTTTTTAAACCTGTTCTGAACAGATAGGCGACGACAGATAAAACCAAAGCGAATTCAAGACCAAACCACAGGCTAGGCAGCACGCCTACAAGCAATAAGAAGGCAAGTTCACCTTTGGTTTGCTTGTTGGCCAATGGCTTACTTTTACTGGTATCTAAATCGCTAACATAAGGCATGTCGTAAATCAGTGATGCTGCAATCGCGCGGCTAAAGGTATAACTGGTCACGATAACCATAAACAGTCCGGTCATGCTTATGAGTTCATTCAATAAAACCCACTTGCCGAGCAAAGCCATAACCAGTGCAGACGCGCCATAAGTACCAATTCGACTGTCTTTCATGATGGTCAAACGACGTTCTAGAGTCATGCCGCCACCAATGCCATCCGCCATATCAGTCAAACCATCTTCATGGAATGCACCTGTGAGCATCAGGCTAAAACTCATCATCAAAAAGATCGCCACTGCACTCGGAAGTACCGTATCAAGTAGCAAAAACACACCGCCACATAGAACACCAAGTAACAAACCAACCGTTGAAAAGTAGCGACCAGAACGATTCATTCGCTCTGATGAATAGGGCGTGTTCTTTGGCATTGGCAAGCGAGAAAAGAAACCCATCGCCAGCGCAAACAGCTCCCACTGATAAGTAACTCGATCTTTCAACGATCTTTCTGGTGCATCACTCATTAAACTGTGACTCCAGCACTTTCGAAGCTCGCCATGTTGTTATAGAACTCGGCTGCCGCACGAATAATTGGCATAGCTAGCACAGCACCTGTGCCCTCACCTAATCTCAATCCAAGATCGAGCAGTGGCTCAGCGTCTAGCAGCTCTAACAGAATTTTGTGCCCCGACTCTTCAGAGCGATGTGCGAAGATCATATAGTCTCGGCAACTCGGTTCAATTAAGGTCGCGACATACGCTGCAACCGACACGATAAAACCATCGACCAATACTGGGGTTCTGTTTTGGTAAGCACCAAGGAAACCACCCACCATTTGAACGATTTCATAGCCACCGACTTGTGCTAGTACCTCTTTAATACCTTTAACTTCTTTAAGCTCTAAACCTTTGCAACGCGCAACACCTTGCTCAACTACAGCCACTTTACGTGCAAGCTGTTCATTGTTGATGCCTGTTCCTAGGCCAACACACTCATCTGCAGACCGATTCGATAATGCACTTAAGATCGCTGATGCGCTGCTGGTATTTCCGATACCCATTTCACCAAACATGATGATATTGGTGCCATTCGAAATGGTTCTAGAGACAAGCTCACTACCTAGGTCAATCCCACGCTCAACCGTTTCTAAACTCATTGCCGCTTCATTGGCAAAGTTATTGGTTCTCGTACCCAAACGCTGAGAGATCAACATGTCACTGTCAGATTCCACAGGCAACAATATCCCCGTGTCCACTACCGTGATATCGATGTTATTCACCGCACAGAAGCAATTGATCGCCGCTCCACCGCTTAAGAAGTTCAACACCATCTGTTGTGTGACCGCACTTGGGGCAATACTCACACCTTCGTCAGCAATGCCATGGTCGCCAGCAAAAATGATGATACTTGGCTTATTTAATTCGATGTGTTCAACCGCCGCTTCTTTGCCTTGGCTCTGAATCAATGCCAGTTGATGTGCTACTTTTTCTAATAAGCCAAGCGCACCGAGTGGCTTGGTTTTTTGGTCAATTCGGTGTTGGATGTACTGCGAGTATTGGGTATCTAACATAGTTTTTAAAAACGCTTATTCTGGGTACGTTGATTTAGGGACTGCTACTTAGGGATTGTTACTTAGGGCGTGCGACAGAAAACACATTGGAAAGCGTCGCGTATTCACCGCCACCAAGTCGAGACAAAGGGTCCAATGCCAACGCATCAATCTTAAGACGTTCACTCTCTTTGTCGATCACGTCTTCGGAAATGTACACGGTTTCGACTTGAGCAAAGATGAGGCTTTGTGGCACCTCTCCAACCTCTTTTACTTCGTACAAGGTGCAGCCAAAAGCGACCGCGCACTCTTTCACTCTCGGTAAAGAAAATCCTTCAAATTCAACTAGCTCAATGTTATTCGCGGTGACTTCCGAATCACCATGTTCAAGGGTAGCTGCTGTCGCTGTCATTGTTTCTGCAGAACTTGAAGAAGCAATGTGAATCACTAGCTTCCCCGTTTCAAGGGCGTTGCGAGTAGTGTCTTTGATTTCACCTGAAGGCTTTTTCCCAACCGATAACATCAGTAGCGGCGGATTACTAGAAACAGGCGTGAAATAAGAGAAAGGCGCTAGGTTGTACTCTTGGTCAGAAGATTCCGTCAATGCCCACGCAATAGGGCGAGGGACAACGGTTTGTGTCATCAGGTGATAAATCTGAGTGGGAGCAAGAGTATCAAGCTTGAGGTTCATAGCACGTCCTTGGTCTATGTGAATTACGACTCAGTTTACGTGTTAAGCAATGCTGTATCTATGCCTAATCAACAGAAACCGTAGAGAGTGTTCTTAATTTAAACAGATCACACTGGTTTTTTCTCAAATTGACAATCAAATTGACGAACCCTAAAACACCTACAATACTGATAATAGATTTATCAATAACTTACATTTTGGCATCGTTTATGCTTTATTTAAAGTACTTGTTAATCTCTCCATTGATAAGTACCCATACAGTGAATGCCCACAACACTAACGCTACACAAAGAAAGACAATCGATTGAAAGACAAAACAGAACAACGATTTAGGAGGTGTAATGATTCCAAACTCAAGTAAAAGAAAACCAAATAAATCAAGTAAGAAAACCAGCAAAAAGGTAAGGAAAATCCCACTATCCTTCACCTAGTAAGAAGCAAGAAAAGTAACAAAGCCCGTCGCCCAGCGGGCTTTGTTATGTTTAACGCCTAACTTAAGTTTCAAACCGCATTTATCTTTCCCACCGCCATTATGTTTCATATCGTACTTATGCTTCAGACCGTACTTATGCGTCGAGCCAAACTAAATCATCTCTTTTTCCATAAACAGGCGACTCCCCACATACTACTGACCACTCGTTTAACAAACTTTTATTCGCTTAAAATTCAAACACTGTTTATATTAAACAAGCACTTGTGGAGTGAAGAAGGGATTAAAATGAGCATTTCTGGAGACAAAACATCGGTCGTGGTAGCTGGTGCAACCGGGTTAATTGGTCATCATGTGATGAAGTTGCTCATCGATGAACCCGCCGTTGATCATATCTATGCCCTATCTCGCCGAGCGTTAGATTCACAGTTTGATTCCAACAAGCTCCACACACTCATTCACAGCGACCTGCAAGTTACCAGTTGGGATGACACGAATGCGACGCCTAATCTTGGCGTTATCTGCTTAGGTACGACTAAGAAAAAGGCAGGATCAAAAGAAGCGCTTCGCAAAATCGATGTGGAACTGGTTAGCCAAGTCGCACAGTCGATGAAGTTTCTTGGGGTTCAACGCGTAGCGGTCGTTTCTAGCTATGGCGCTTCACCAGATTCCTATTCGCACTACCTTCGCTGTAAAGGACAAATGGAACAAAATTTAAAACGTATTGGCTTCAAGCAGCTTTTCATCGCACGCCCTGGGCCTCTGGTGGGTGAGCGTGATGAACCTAGAGCTGATGAAAAACTCCTGCAAAGTGTCTTTCCTCTGCTGTCTCCATTTATGCTTGGTAAGTTCAAAAACCTACGCCCTATTCAGTCGGAAGACGTAGCCAAAGCAATGTTGTTCCGGTTATTCGAAAATAATTTCCAAAATATCGAAATTTACTCGTCAAGTGACATGCTCAATTTATTGGCAAAATATCGCTAAAAAGCTCACCTATTCATCACAATGTTGAATATCCACCCATCCTATTGAGTGGATATTACTAATCGTTCTAATAAATTACTTTTCCTTATTTTACGTTTTGTTACAGGTCGCTACTGTAGCTAACAGTATTTGCGCCCATATATCTAAGCGCCCTATCGATTTAAAGAAATTCATAAGGAAAACAAATGTCATTTTCAGCTATCGCTGCCTTAGCGGTATTCACTGGTATCCTCTTTTTTCTCTACGGACAGCAGAAAAAAGAAAACACACTTTCTCGCCTCGTTTTACTCGGTTTAGTATTTGGTAGCGCATTTGGTCTTGGTCTACAGCTGTTATTTGGTGAAGGCAATCCGGTCATCAACGAAACACTTGATTGGGTAAACATTGTTGGCCGTGGCTATGTTGGCCTACTGAAAATGGTGATCATGCCATTAGTATTGGTTTCAATGATTGCCGCAGTAGTGAAGCTTGAAAAAGGCGGTTCACTGGGCAAGATTTCTGGCATCACCATTTCTGTACTGTTAGCAACAACCGCGATTTCTGCGATTGTTGGTATTGTTGTGACTCAAGCATTCGGCTTATCTGCTGAAGGTTTAACAGAAGGCGCTCGCGAAACAGCACGTATCGCAACACTTGAAAGCCGCATCGGCAGCGTTTCAGACCTAACAATTCCGCAGATGCTGATTAGCTTTATTCCGACTAACCCATTTGCAGACCTAACGGGCGCTCGCTCTACGTCTATCATCGCAGTGGTTATCTTTGGTGTGCTAACGGGTATTGCTGCTCGTAAAGTGATGGCTGAGAAAGAAGAATTAGAATCTCCAATCCGTACGTTCGTTGAAGCGGCACAATCTATCGTTATGCGCTTAGTTAAGATGATCATGGCACTCACGCCATACGGCATCGCAGCGTTAATGGCGAAGGTGGTTGCAACATCAAGTGCTTCTGACATCCTGAGCTTATTGGGTTTCATCGTTGCATCTTACGTTGCGATTCTACTGATGTTCGTTGTACATGGTGTGTTGGTTTCTTTTGTTGGTGTAAACCCGAAAGAGTACTTCCAAAAGATCTGGCCTGTACTGACGTTCGCTTTCACGTCTCGTAGTTCTGCAGCAACGATTCCACTGAACGTTGAAGCTCAAATCACTAAGCTAAACGTGCCACCAGCGATTGCTAACCTGTCTGCCTCTTTCGGTGCGACGATTGGTCAAAACGGTTGTGCGGGTATCTACCCTGCAATGCTAGCAGTCATGGTTGCACCTACAGTTGGCATCGACCCAATGGACATCAACTTCATTCTGTCTCTGATTGCTATTATCACAGTGAGCTCATTCGGTATTGCTGGCGTAGGTGGCGGTGCAACGTTCGCGGCACTTATCGTACTTCCTGCTATGGGCCTTCCTGTAACGATTGCAGCACTGCTTATCTCTATCGAGCCACTTATCGATATGGCACGTACAGCGCTTAACGTATCTGGTGCAATGACAGCCGGTACCATCACAAGCCGCCTATTGGGCAAGAAAGACAAGCAGCAAGATCTGGAACAAGCGAACGCTTAATGAGTTCGATTGATTCAAGCACTTGAGTCTCGTTAAACAAAAAAACCGATGCACATGCATCGGTTTTTTATTATCTTTTGCTTCTAACTTCCATTACTTCACAAGCAACAGCACTTAGAGCACACGTTGAATCACTTTTTCGGCAAGTGCTTCATCGTCATCTTCACTCAATCCGCTGATACCAATAGCACCAATCACCTGCCCCTTTAACTCAATAGGAACACCACCTTTAAAGCCAGTGATCTTTGAGTCGGTCCAGTAACTTAAGTCTTTACCAGTTTCTCTCGCCCAAGCACCTAAGTTACCACTTGGCTGTCTATCTCTTGCAGACGTATAAGCTTTGTTCTGTGCTAACAATCCGGCTTGAACACTCACATTATCCATGCGAATAAACGCCATTAATTCACCATGCGTATCACACACGCTCACCGCGATTGCTTGTTGATTACGCTCAGCAATGTCGAGAGCATTAGACACCAGTTGTTGTGCGATCTTTTGATTCAACATATTCATTCCTTATGGCAGAGCTTGACCACGTGAGTACACGTATAGGTTGTACCACTCTTCACGCGACAGGTTTATCTGAGTCGCGATTGCCGAAGCTTTGATTCGCTCTAGATTTGTGGTGCCAATTACAGGTTGGATACGAGCAGGGTGACGAAGCAAAAATGCTAACACAATCGCTTCACTTTCTACGCCGTATTGGTTCGCTAACTGAGCCACATAGTGCGCTGTCTTTTTCACATTTTCATGTTCTGAATACAAACCCTGCTCAGCAAATCGGCCTTGTGCCAAACAACCCCAAGCTTGCAGTTGGATGTTATTCATTTGGCAATGCTCTAGCGTACCTGAGGCGAAGTCTGATTGATGGTGCCCTTGCGAGTTAATCATCACCCCATCGTTCAACCAATCCAATTTGGCTAAGCTCATCTCAACTTGATTCGCGACAATGGGTTGCCCGAGCGCAGATTGCAGGTACTGGATTTGATGGCTGTTCATATTCGACACACCAAAGAAATCGACTTTACCTTGCACTTTTAAGTGCTCTAACGTTCTTGCTAGCTCATCGAGTTCCATCAAAGGATCAGGGCGATGCAATAACAGCACATCGAGCTTCTCAGTATTCAAACGGTCGAGAATACCGTCTACCGATTGACCTACCCAATCAGCCGAGAAATCATAACGACCAACATTGCCCTCGCCTTCAAAACGAATCCCACACTTAGATTGAATGAACATCTGTTCACGCAGATCAGGCGCTTGTTGTAATGCTTGACCAAAGGCTTGCTCAGCTTTGCTGAAGGTATAGATGTCCGCATGATCGAATAAGTTAATACCCGACTCTAATGCGGTGTCGATTACGCTTCGCGTTTGAGCAACATCCGCACTCGTCACTGGATTATCATTCCAGCCACCACCTAACCCCATACAGCCATAGGCAATTTGCCCAACATTCGGTAGATAATTTGATAATTGGATACGTTTTTTGTCATTCGTTTTGTTAGTAGATTCAGTGCTGTTCGTCATATCGATTCTCGCTTAGAAGATTTGCTGACCAGAAATATGCCTCTATCATATTGTTCTTTTTAAAAAACAGAATATGCTAGTTACGAAATGATTGTTTTATATGACGAACAATAGATTAGTAGGAACGCGCGAATGAACGAACACAAAAGAATAGAACGACTGATCCTGTTTGTAGAGCTTGCTCAGCAGCTTAACTTTACCAAGGCAGCCGAAAAGCTCGGTATCTCTAAGAGCTACCTTTCTGAGCAGATCAAACGTTTAGAGAATGATTTACAGTGCCCGCTTTTGGTCAGAACCACGCGCAGTGTTCGTTTAACCCAAGAAGGCGAACGCGCGTTACAACAAGGCTTAACGATTCGCTCACAAGTCTTACAGCTTGAACGCAGCGTTTCAGAGCAACACGACATCGTAAAAGGTCTATTGCGCCTCACCGCGCCAAAGATGTTTACTGAGGTATATCTATTCGATATCTGCCAACAGTTTAGGCAGCAATATCCAGAAATCCGCTTTGAAATAAACAGCAGCTACACCAACTTTAATCTCAACCAAGATGATATCGATATCGCGTTTCGTGCCACCAATACGCCACCTGACAACATGGTGGCGAAACACTTGATTAGCTATCAACATGATTTAGTCGCGACTCCCGGTTATCTTGATCAATTTGGTCGCCCTACCAATGTGAATGACTTAATTGATCATCAATGCTTAGCAACGCTGCACCAAACCGAGTGGCCTTTAAAATCGGCAAATATTGATGTGTCCGGCTGGCTTTCAAGTAATGACAACCACTTACTTAAGCAACAAGCCATGGCAGGCAGCGGTATCATCCGTATTGCAAGTTACTACGTTGCGAAAGAGGTCGAGCTTGGAGAGTTAGAGCAAGTGCTGCCTGATGAATGCTTACAACAAGGCAACAGTATTTATCTGTTCTATCCGCAAGTTATTTATCCGGCAAAGAAACACCAAGTGTTCGTGAAATTTGTTCAAGCTTACTTTGATAATTTGAGAGCTTGATCATTTGGCAGTTTAAGAATATGAGAACTGAGTTAACGAATTGAAAAATGAGAAGCCGAGGAACCGATAAATTAAATAACACGAAATAAGGTTTAAATAACCCTCTTGGTTTATATACCTATATTTAGAATGGGATTATCGAACAATAATAAAGCGATTTGGGGAATACTCTCATCGATGATTGTGTTTAATAGAAAGAAATCGTGCATTTGTTCAATAATACAATGAGTTAGTTATGAACGATTAACATAACTGATATATGATGCACCGCTTCAGTATGTCACATCATTTTGGCACCAGTTCGATAACGGGATCCTCATGAGCTTTATTATATTATTACTTCTTCTGCTATTCGTAGGCTTTACACGTTTACTTCAGTGGCGAAAAACTTCTCTGTTTTTATCTCTTGTTCTTATATCGTCATTTGTGCTGATTGGTTCAGGTTTAATTCCTCGTTATTTACTGAACGATCTGCAAGCCGATTACGAAAATAAGCCTGATATCCAATGGTCTGACAATAACGCCATTGTTCTTCTGGGTGCGGGAACGCAGTTAATTAAAAGCACACAAGAGTTCGAGCCAGCCTTTTTCTCTTTTGGCCGAATCAGTGAAACAGCCAGCCAATATAAAGATTGCGCTAAAACCCAAACCACATGCAAAGTGATCATCAGTGGTGGCGATGCACAAAATAACGGTGTTACCGAAGCAGAAGTTTATCAACAACAATTGCTGAGACTTGGCGTTCCGATGGGTGACATCATTCAAGAACCAAATAGCGTCAACACTTGGAAGAATGCACAGCTCACGAGTGACCTAATGAAGCATCATAAATTCGACAGCATTGTGTTGGTTTCGTCTGGCCTGCATATTCGTCGCAGCGAGCTCTACTTCAACCACTTCGGCTTGAATGTTATTCCAGTGAGAGCCGACTATATGGCCTCTCAAATTTCATGGTTGCCATTGTGGTACAACTTTGCAGTCACAGATTTTGCTTTGCATGAGCAGATAGGCTTTGCCCGTTACAACATCTACAACTTTATGGGTTGGAACAGCAAACGCGAAAAGCCAGGTGATGCTTAATCTCGTTCAATTAGGTTAACTCGAATCATACAAAATGCAGCAACAATCGAACGGTTGTTGGCTGCATTTTTTGATCCTGATTATTACAACATCCTTTCTTATTTGGCTTACTCAGTACTTCCCCACCCTTTAAGCAATAAACCTCTCTAATCCATCTTGCTGGCCTAATTTTTCCAGGCCAACATACCAAATGGCTAGACTTCAAAAACAGAAACGTTCAACAATTAATCACCCATAGATTGGATTGTTGAAACTAATTGAAGTCATCAAGATAACTCTTTATCAAACAACAAGTTGTTCAATACAACCTCCTGATATCTATAAGTATTTATTTTCAATTCATTTCAGTATTTTTGGCATTGTTTTATATGACAAAGTACACCCCGCTAGAGCCCCTCGGCTTTAAATAATATCAATAAAATCTAATAACTCGATTCTAATAAAAATAGCCAAATAATGGCATTTAGGAACTTATTCATGCTTAACGTCAGTAAAACCGTTCTATTTAGCACTGCCCTATCGGTAATCTCTTTTACAGCTCATGCAAAGATATACTCAGACCAAATCGTATTGGATAACCTCGGTGAAGACATCTGCCGCTCCGATTATCGTCCGCTCAGTAATACAGAAGCGCAAGAACATAAAACTGCCCTGCTATCGCGCATGAATGTGTGGGACATTGCTGGCCTTAAAAATGACTGGGTGATCATGGGGTCTGGCTACCACGGGCTTATCAAAAAAGGACAACCAAGCGACAATACTTGGTGCTACCCCAATACCCCAGACGCAGGCCTGCCTTACTACGAAGCGCAAGTCATCGAAACGAACAATAACCTTGATGTTCAACGCGCCTTAGTCAGCGACAACACAAACTTTATCAGACCACTGAGTTACTTGGCCCATAACCTGGGTTACGCTTGGGTTGGAGGCGATAGCGCGCGTTATGTCGGCCAAGACATGGCAATAAAACCGCTTAACAATGGTTGGGAGATTAAGGGCAATAACGATGGAAGCTGTGCCGGTGATCGCTGTAATGAGAAGACAAGCATCACTGTTGATAACTTCGCTTATACACTCGATAACACATCGTTTTTACACGGTTCTATAACAGAGACCGGCCAAGAGCTGATTGAAACCGTCTCGGCTTATGCAATCAATGATGGCGACCAACCTAAACAAATCGTCGTTGACCTTCATTTTGAGCAATCCACACAATGGAGTAAAACACAGCGCTTCGACCTTGCTGATTCAGTCGTCATGGATGAGACCTTTCACTGGCCACAAGTTGGAAAAACAGAGGTAAGAGTCGCGCTAGAAGAAGGCCAACGTTTCTCCGATACCAACAGTGGTTCTCGTTTTGAACCAACAGAACTTCAAGCCATCATTACCGTGCCTGCTCACTCAGTGCTACCTTTTCAAGTCGAGTTCTTACGCTCTACCATCACTTACCCATACCGTATCAAAACCAACATGAGTTACGACGTCAACTTCATAGGTTTCCTTCGTTATAGCGGCAATGCGCTAAGCTCACACCCAACAAACCGCCCTACGGTCTCTCACACCTTTACTATGGGAACCACCAGCGAAGATCAAGCCAATATCCGCTACCAATGGGATCACCGTTATATTCCTGGAGAGATGAAATGGTGGGATTGGAGCTGGGCAATCAACACCAATGGCTTGAGTAGCATGCAGTATGCCGCAGGTGCCAGTGTGCGTCCTTTCTACACCTATGTTTCAGGCCAGTTTAGTGCGGAGTCACAATACTCTGGAATGATAGACATTGGTACCGAGCACTCTATTGATTCATTTAACGCCATGACACCTTCAGGCGATTACACAACCTACTACGCAGGTGACATCGAAGTTCTGACTGACTTCGACCCTGTGGCTCTAGCGCAACTGGGTTATAACAGCGCTCAGCTAACGCTTACCCTAATACAGCAATAACGTCATAGAAAGTGTCATCTGTTATTTCAAGCCCATTGCGTCTGCTCTGGGCTTGAGTCGTCTTACATTCTCTCAGTCATACATCTGCATTAGCCGCTAAGTATTCACTTTCTGAATCGTTTTTCATTGACTTAAAAATGAAATCATAACGACACACTAATTTGCGTAACTTAGGGTGCAAATAGGCAATCAGATTACAGTGCCTATCAGGAGGATGTATGAAACCAAATCGATCTACGGTACTCACTGGACATGTAAAACACTGCCCATGTTGTTCTACCGAACTGGTCATCAAAGACCACATTCACGTTTGCCCGCGCAATGAAATTGGCGACTGTTACTTCGATGGCTATGACCAACACGAACAGCGTGCTAATACCGATTTTATCGATCATGCAAGTGCCAATGATAGCCTTGTTTACGGCATGTCAGAACATTAGCTAGCGAACGAACGTCAATCAGTCTCAATTCCTGTTCAAATGCAAACAAGCCCTGATGCGAAAGCTTTTTCTAATTAAAAGCGCATCAGGGCTTTTCATTTATTGCGCCCTTTTTATTCTTCAATAATCCCTCTTCCTCCTATCAGAATTCCCACCCACTCTTGGCGCAAAGTGACCTATCTGTATTTTCAGTGGTTGCTATTATTCACAGCACGAATCACGGAGAGCAAATCAATAGGATTTGACAAAGCTTCGTTACTTACTATTCGTTTAGATTGATAGCGAATAGCTGAGACATTGCGAATGACCCTACGACAACGCTGGAGAATCCATCAGATGCTATTTCGATTTAGTTCACTCTTTACGACTCTGTTACCAGGTTTACTGCTTAGCTTTAGTGCTATGTCGTCAACCATGGTGATGTGGGAAGACCTGATTCCGCCGCCAACAAAAGAAGTCGCGCTACCCGCGTTGAATCAAGATCAAGTCTCTAATCTATTTGCCGTTTTGAACTATCAGCAAACGAGCCTCAAGCGCGAGATGAACTCTGAAGAGACACAACAATACGAAGCAAGCAAGCTCGCATTAAGTGAATCTGGTTATGACGCTGATGAACTGCTGGCACTAAGAGAAGAAGCACTAGCGGTAGAACACATTCGCTTAACAACGGTCAACACCGACCTCGAACTGAACGATGTGACTATTCCGGGCTTCGTTGTCCCGCTTGAAATGGACGGCATGTTAACGACGAAGTTTCTTTTGGTGCCCATCGCAGGCGCGTGTATCCATACCCCGCCGCCACCGGCAAATCAGACCATTATTGTCGATATTGATGAAGGGTTCCCACTTCAGGATCTTTACAGAGTCGTTATGGTGTCGGGAGATATCGCCACCTTTGAACAAGATCTACCTATCTCATTCATTGATGGAACCGAAGTGATCAGCACGGGTTACTCAATGGCGGCGCATAAAGTCAATTACCCTTAGCAATTCGCCAACTTTCAATAACGTATTCATTTTCAATAACGTATTTATTTTCAATAGGAAAGCAGTCATGAAATCATCCATTCGCTCTGTTGCGTTACCCATAGTCTTAATTGCGTCAGCAGCTAATGTTTATGCGGCTAACGCTTACGCAGAAAACTACGATGTAGTCATTCAAGGTGGTCATGTTATCGACCCAGAGACAGGTTTGAGTGATGTACGAAATATTGGTATCAACAAAGGTACCATTGAAGCGATCACTAAAGATTCAATCACGGGTAAAACCATCATCGATGCGAACGATCACATTGTCTCCCCAGGTTTCATCGACCTCCATCACCATGGTCAAAACATTGCTGGCTATCGTATGCAGGCACAACAAGGTGTGACCACCGCCCTTGAATTAGAATCGGGGATTTTGCCTATCGGCGACTGGTACAAAGGACAGGCAGAAAAGAACCTGCCGATTAACTATGGCGCATCAGCAGCGTGGACATTTGCTCGTATCGCAACGTTCACCGACAGTGAGCCACAAGCTAATTTGCAGTACTTTCAAAGCATGCAAGGGCTCGATAACTGGAAACAGAAAATCGCGACACCAGAGCAGCTAGAAAAGATCATGGCATACGTTGAACAAGGCTTAGACGAAGGCGCGATCGGAATTGGTATCAATGCGGGTTATGCCCCTGGCTATGGTCAAAAAGAGTATTATGCCCTTTCTAAACTTGCAGCGGAGCGCGACGTTGCGACTTACACGCACGTTCGTTACGCAAGCATGATGGAACCAGGAAGCAGCTTTGAAGCTATTCAAGAGTTGATTGCGAACTCTGCACTGACTGGCGCAAAGATGCACATCAACCACATCAACAGTACCTCACTGCGCGATATTGACGCGACATTAGAACTGTTCGATGAAGCAACAGAGAATGGTTTCCATGTTACAGCCGGCGCTTACCCGTGGGGAGCAGCAAGTACGGTGGTTGGCGCGGCGATGTTTAGCGGGCCAGAATGGAAAGAACGTTTAGGCTATCAAGAAGAAAGTATCCAAATGGGTACCGAACGCCTAAATAACGAAGAGCTTCTCAAAGCACAGAAAGAACAACCGGGCTCAATCATTAACTGGCACTTCTTAGATGAAGCGGTACCAAGTGAGTTGTCTGCTCTGGATAAATCAATCATCCATCCCAATGTGTTGATTGAATCAGACTCTATGCCTTGGATGTTGATCGAAGATGGCAAGGTAAGCTATTACGATGGTGATGAGTGGCCAATTCCAAGCGAAGCATTTGCACACCCTAGATCGAGCGGTACGTTCACTAAGATCTTAGGTACGTACGTAAGAGAGCGTGGTTTGCTTTCTATGGAAGAAGCGATTCGAAAAATGAGTTACATGCCTGCTACTGTGCTTGATGGCTTCGTTCCTCAAATGGAGAAAAAAGGCCGTATCCAAGTGGGTATGGATGCAGACATCGTTATCTTTGACCCGAAAACGGTCGCGAACAAAGCGACATACCAAGTACCGGCCGCGATTTCGACAGGCATTGATACCGTGTTAGTTAACGGTCAGTTTGTGGTTCAAGATGGTGAGCTTGTAACAAGTGCAGCCCCAGGACAAGCAATACGTCGTGACACTCAGAAGTAACGTCATTCGAGCGTTAGAGTAAGATACACAGCTCAAAATTAAATTAAATCAAAATAAAGCCAGCCCCCTCCAACTTACATCTAGTAGTTGGCAAGGGCTGGCTTTTTGTTTACCCGTTAAAACATATCTTAATTAGCTGGTTTGCTTTTGATATTGCGCCGGCGTTTTGCCCAACCACCCTTTGAATGCTCGGTTAAAGTTAGATAAATCGCTATAGCCACATCGCCATGCTGTCTCGAAAGGTGATGTGTTGGCTTTAAGCAACCGCTTCGCCACCTGACAACGAGCCTCATCTCGCAAACCACGAAATGTACAACCATGATCAGTGAACTGCCTTTGTAGAGAACGCGACGAAGTTCCAATCAATGAGGCAAGCCATTGAATATTAAACCACGGTAGCACCGCGTAGGTTTGTACCAATGCATTAATTACCGTCAACCAATCGCTGTCTATTGGCTTGTCTACTGGGACAAAATCCGCTGACAACGGCACTTCAATGGCACCAAATGCATGGTCGAAATGGAACGCGTCTAGATTCGCAGTATTGGTAACATCTCTCGCCAAGTGGTCAGGAAAACTCATAAACACCGAGTTAGGCTCCCAATGATTACCCAAGAACATGCGACACAGCGAAATATAAGCAAAGGTTCGAAACCATTCTGCTTGGTCATAGCCGGGTAACGAAGGATGGTATGAGCCTCGGTGACACAAGTACCACTTGCCATCGATTTTATCGACCCAAACCACCATGTAGTTGTTTAACGTCGGCATCATTTCAAGCAGATGATGAAGTGCATGTTCTAAGTTTTCACATCCCGAGAACTCAGAAACTAACTCAGGCGAGATTTGGTCAAGCGTGATTAACCGCCCCACGTCAAACCCAACATTCTTATTGGTTTGTTTGACCATTGCACCGAGAAAAGCCATCGCTTGATGAGAAGACAACCAATACTCTTGGTCTTCAATATCTTCAGGGAAGTCGTATTCAGCTGCAATTTTTCGCCACTCAATCCCCTTTTGTTCAAAGTAAGCTAAGAAGGGAGCAAGGTTGTTTGAATTACTGATATTAATAGGATTCTGCATTAAGCGATTAAAACCTTAGAGACTATCTATTAACGACTATAGCGTTAATTGTTTTTCGATGTGAACTGTTACCGAAACATTGAGTAGTACGCTGCGAAAAAGTACGCTGCGAAAATACACTACAAGTGATAAGAGCCACGTAGATGTGCGGGCATAGATCTTTGATTGAATGGTTTTGGGTGAGCAGATGGAAGAAGCGTACAAGGGGCGATATTAAAACAGGTTGCGGAAAGTGAAGGAGTAAGATGAGAAACTGAAATTGAATGAAGCCTCCATGCTTCGGGATCTTTAATCGTTAAATAGGTGTAGGTTCTAGAAGTAAACCTTATAGAAAACCCACGCTACCGTGTCATCAATATCGATTTTTTTCGATGTAGATTTCATGCTGCCATTGGTGTTTTCAATCTTAAATTGCCCCCAACGAGTACCATCGCTCGACAAAGGCGTACCCGCAGTTATTGAGCTTTTCAGTAATGAGGTTTCAATATCACCATCCATGTAGGTGTATTCAGGTGAAAGCATAAAGTACGTGCCATCAGCACCCGGCTTCCATGAGATATACGCCGCAGCCATACCACCGAGTATGTCGGTCTTTTTTTCACCCATCGAAGATGCAAAATCACTGTCATAATCACCCGCTAGTACGCCCACTCGACCGAACAGAGTTAGGTTTTCTACGTCCGGTTTGATCATCACGACTCCGCCCAACGCTGCAGTCGTGAACTGAGTATTGTCGATGATATCAATCGAGCCCGCCGCTGACGGCATAACAGGGTTAGCGAAATTCATAACATGGAAATATTGCAGTCGGCTGTCTTTGTATTTTCCGTCTTGGTCCATGGTGCCTTCGATGGTACCCATCGCCATTTGACCGTTTTGTAAACCATAGCCAATAGAGCCCGACAGTTTCACGTCTCCTTGATTACTAAAGCCTAGGTAAGCGGAAGTGTTAACGGCGGTCAGGTTGGAAGGATCAATCACTTCCTCATTAGAATCTTGTGCGTGAGCTAAAGTGATGCCAGCGCAAAACAGAGTGGTTGCGAAAGCAATTTTGGTGCGTTTTTTCATGTGTGTTCTCCCGTATTAAGGGGACGAACTATAGAGGTTTACCTAAGTTTATTAAGGTCATTTTGCGCCAAAAAAAATGCAGCGCCAATCGAGTGATTGTTCGCTGCATTCTTAGATCCTGTAAACTTAGCTAGCCATTAGAATGGAGCTAGGTAAAACGGATTACCACATTAGATCATCTGGGATCACGAAGTCTTTGTACGGGTCATCTTCGTCTACTTCGTCTGTGCTACCTGCCTGCGTATCAACGATAGATTCTTCGTCGCGCATAGCAATCTTGTTCGCTACTGCTGTTGGAATAACAACATAGCTCTCGCCTTGACGAGCAATACTTAGAATGCCTTTACTTAGTTGCTTTTGAGTCAGCTCTTCTACGTAAAGATATTTAACTAGCGTACCGTCGGTGAAGTTGTATTTGATCTCACCGTTCTTCTGTTCGATCTTGTTCATCTCAATCAGTTGCTTCACTTGAGCTTTAATTTCTTTGCTCAACTGCTGTTCTTTCAACTGTTGGTTTAGCTCTTTGTCTTTCGCTTGCTGCGCCAGTTTAGTTTCTTCTGCTGCCGCTTTTGCTTCACGAGACTGAACGCGAGACTTTTTAGAGCCTTTCTTCGCCTTCTTTAATTTTTTCTCATTTACCAAGCCAGCTTTAAGCATCTGCTCTTGGAGTGTTAACTTTGCCATGACTTTCCCAGTTCAGGATTAAAAACGGCACTATCATACCTGTTTTTAAGGTTTCTGTTTACTGAACAAGAATAAATTACAGAACAATCGCAAAATTTGTGCTGATAGGTCTAAGCTGTCGACATAATCCCTTCTAGCTGCCCACAATCTCTACTCTCCCCGAACAAACAGTTTTCATTCAAGCATGCCAACATTGGCTGTTCCGCAGACTCGAAACCATTATCTGACTCTATTATTCGCGCGCGTACCATTTATCATTCCAACAAGACAATATGTTAATTTTCAATGGTTAATCAATTTTATAAAACCTTGGCATATATCTCATATTTGAATAAATGCCATAGAGTTATAACTCCAATGTCATAACTCTTGACTACGTTATTCTAGACATCAATCAATAAGGATAACGTAAACGATGAAAACTCAATGGACTTGGTTAGCTGCACTTGTGGCATCCACATCAATCGCTTCGACCTCTGCCATAGCAGACACTGACGTGTATCTCACCAATAACACCAATCAAGTAATGACCATTCAAGCCAACCACAGCGGTACCGACCTGCTTCAAATCGGTGATGAGTGGCAACAGCATGTTGAACAGATTGGTCCTTGGGAGACGAAGAAGCTGATCAGTTTTAACCGCTGGACTGGTGTGAAATCTGGGAAGACCTATGAGTTTGACACTGTGGTATCGAACGCTGTGGGTGAGAGTGTCACGCTCAACCAAACCATGAAGGGACATTGGTATAACTCGACACTGCAACATGGTTTAAGCGCCGCAGACGTCAATCTAACATTGCATGACGATCGTAATATTCATCGCAGCACGACCGATGCATTCGGGGTCAATGCAGAGCTAGCCCTCAAAGCCGATTCTACGGCGCGCTATGATGATATTTATTACACCATCACCCCACCAAAAGTGGATGAACAGCCAGAGCCGGATGCCAATACACTGAAAGTCATGACTTACAACATCTGGGCGCTGCCTGCCATCGCTTCGCATATTGGTGACCGCTACGATCTTCTTCCTCAATACGTAAAAGGCTACGACGTGTTGGCGCTTCAAGAGGTGTTTGCCAACGGCAGAGATGAATTCTTGCGTGAACTTGCAAAAGAGTATCCTTATCAAACCAAAATGCTCGATAAAGATGGGATTAACATCTATGACGGCGGCGTAATCATTGTCAGCCGCTACCCTATCGTTAATGAAGCTCAGTATGTTTTCCCTGATTGCACGGGCACAGATTGCTTTGCTGATAAAGGTGTTAACTACGCCGAAGTGATCAAGAACGGTCAGGCTTACCATGTGTTTGGCACTCACACCGCATCATTCGATACGGACACCGCTCGTGACTACCGACAACGTCAATTCAAGCAGATGCGTCAGCTTGCTCAATCACTGGAAATACCAACCTCTGAAACGGTTATTTACAGCGGTGACTTCAACGTGAACAAGCTCAAGTTCCCAAGTGACTACCAACAGATGTTCGCTAACTTACAGGCTGATGAACCACAATATTCAGGTTACACCGCTTCTACCTTTGACCCACGCATCAACAACTTTGCGGGCGAACCTATGTCGGGTGGCGAGAACGTTGAGTATCTCGATTATGTGGTGGTGAGCTCGGAATATGCCGCTAAAGCGCATAACGACAATCGCGTGGATGTCCCAAGATCAACAAGCAGTGAGTTATGGAAGCACTACAATCTTTCAGACCACTTCCCTGTTAGCGCTGTCATCAAGTAACTCGGTGAACCCATAATGCATCGAGTTATATTAATCCTAGTGCTCGTCTTAACGGCGAGCATTGTTGGCTATTCGTGGTCATCAAAATCCACTGAAACACCGCAACCTTCTGCTCAACACACAGAACCTAAGCCGCGTGTTTCTACGACAACTGCTGACGATAACTTCACACCAACTGCAACCGCCAGTTCGGGAAATGTAGCATCGCAGAGCAAACCAGCCGAAGCTGAATCATCGGGCGGAGAAACGAATGCTGAAAACTTGACTGAGCTTGAAGGCAAGGCTTTGCTCGATAAACTCGATGAGTTCTGGAAGCTGTGCCAACAACGTGATGACTGCACTGAGCAACTCGCACGAATAAAATCGGAATTGCCGGGCATATGGTTTGAGTTACTGAGCGACTATCCGCAGCTATCAGCCGACTGGCAATTAACCCAAAGCACTATCCCTCTTGAATCCATAGAGACTCTTGAAGATCGTGTTGCCTTATTCAAGCAGTCTGCACAACAAGTATGGGGAGAGTTGGCCCACCAGCTATTCGCAGACCAGTTTGCGCATCTAGATTTTACGCTCGACGCCAACACCCTTGAAGAGAACGAAGCGAGCCAGTTTTTGGCCAATTATCAAGATTTGCTTAGTGAATGGCAAAACAATACGGGCACGTTAAACGCCGAAACACAGCTTCAAAAATATGAACTGGCAGTCTCTTTGATACCCAGCAGCTATAGCCCTGCTGAAGTTGCATCAGTCAAAGCCGACCTCCAAGGTGCCTACTTAGATGAAGCGCAGGCCAGCAACATTGCCGCAAGAGAACAACAAGTCGCGCAACAGCAGCAAACCGTGATGAGTTATCACGAGCAACTGGATCAGCTCCAAGTGACCTTAGACTCTCAGCGAAGCTCGAGTTATGCCACTTGGACTCAATACGATTGGGACAGTTACTACCAACAGCAAGTCACCGATTTCAGGGAGCAGTTTTTTAGCAAGTAACTCTTTAACTTAAACCGTCACGAAACTGCGCGGGCGTTTTATTGAGCCAACCTTTAAACGCCCTTCTGAAATTTGCGGGGTCGCTATAACCGAGCCTTTCACCGATGTCATCGATACTCATAGTTGTGCCGAGTAACAGCTCTTTGGCCAGTTCCACTCGAACTTCGGTAAGCAATATTTGATAACTGGAATCATGGGTCACTAGCTCTCTCCTGAGCGTACGAGAGCTACAACCAAACTCATCCGCGAGTTGCTCTATATTCGGGAAACTACCTGCGGTTTGATAAAAGATCGTTTTGATCTGGTTAGTCAGCAGGTGCTCAGAGTCCAGCGTTTCGACTATCGACTGGCAAGACGCAAGATAGCGCTTCAGTGTCGCGGCATCATGAGTCAATAAGGTTTGTGATAAAACCGAGGCATCAAAACGCAGTTCACAATGGTTTTGCTCAAAAATCACCGGGCACTGGAAGCGGTTGTCATAAAGCTTGGTGTAATTGGGACGAGCGTAAGGCAAAGCCAAAATATGAATATCCAACTCATGACCAGTCAGTTCTTTGAACAAAGAGACGATTGAACTCAAGAAATATTCACTGCAGAAAGGGAGCAGATCACCCACTTCCAAGGTGTTCTCAATCTGAATCACTGCTTGCTCGAAATGTAGAAACAATTTAACCGAGAAGATAGGACCGTTCAGGCGCAGATATTTAAAGCCCGACTTGATGGCCTCCCCGACATTTTGACTGGTCGATAGCGCATAACCCAACACACCAAAGTGGCTCAAGCTAGCGTGTTCCCCCAGCCAAAGCCCTAAGCCATCGTGAGGAAAGCTCTGATTCGCCGCGCTAAATAACGCAAGTTTATCAGCGTATGTCAGTTTTCCATTCGGATCTCGCCAATCCATGTTTGGCAAACCCACATCATTGAGTAGCCTTTCAATATCGATACCTCGTTGCTCTAGCGTATTCAACAGCAGCGCGATATCTAATGTCCCCAACTGATGCCGATGTCCGGTCGGCTTATACTCCGCGATAATCTCCAATCGTCTCTCCTTATATCGAGCCCATTCCCATCAACATGACTACTCAGCTTCAACAGCACATGCTGACGAAATCGTGATTGGTAACATGCTCTTGTCCGAATATGACCTCCCAATTCTACGCTACTCATCGCACAATGATTTTAGTTGTTAAAATAATGTGAACCATCGCAATGATAAAAACCAACCCAGCCCCACACAGTTTGATTGATTCTAATGGTCAGCCGATCATTGGACATTTCGATGGCATCCCAAAGCACCTGAACATCGAGAACTTTGACTACCGAAACTCGATGGATTCAAAAGCAAACTCTTGGCAGAAGCACTTCCACTACAAACAATTCCAGTTTGTCAGCATCGTCACCGACACACATATTATTGGCGTGGCCATCGCGGATATTCGCTACTTGGGCTCAGCATTTTGTTATGTCTACGACATCGAGAACAACCATCTACAAGAGTCATCTTGGTTGAGGCTATTAGGGTTTGATAAGCATGTAACGCGTTCACCATTCGAAGGAAAGACAAGCATTGCAGATCAAAGTATCACCTTTGATATTGAAGACGGACAATGGCGAGTTCGCTTGAATACCAAACTCATCAAGGCCGATATCGCTTTAGAGCCTGAAACTGATAGCTTGCCCATCGCGATGTGCAGCCCAACGGGTTATTCAGGTTGGACTTACACCCAAAAGCACAATGCTTTGAACATCAGCGGCGACATCCAAATCAAAGGAGAATCACTCGATCTCACTCAAGCTCGTGCTGGTTATGACCTTTCAGCGGGTTACATGAGGCGCGAGACCAGTTGGCGCTGGGCAAGCATTAACTCGCAATCCAATGGTACTGATATTGGCTTGAACCTCGCGGCGGGCGTGAATGAAACTGGAGGCTGCGAAAACGCATTATGGATCAATGGAACTCGGCACTTGCTTAACCCGGTACAGTTTACGTTTAGTCGCCAAAACACGGATTTACCTTGGCAGATAACATCACAAGATGGACGTATAAACCTGACCTTTACGCCCTTAAATAATCGCAGCGAAAAGCTCAATTTATGGCTGTTAAAAAGTAACTTCCGTCAGTTCGTTGGTCACTTTTCTGGCTCGGTTGAAGACAACAATGGAGTGACACATCAACTCGATGGTGTTCTTGGCCTAACAGAAGATCACTTTGCCCGATGGTAGCGAAATTCTGCTGACTGAATCTCAGGCGAGCAAGTCTAAGTAAACTGATACTAAGAACGCTTATGGCGTCTCAACAAGGATAAAACATGAATATCGACGCATTAATCAATCACCCAGAATGGCTACTGCTGGTATTAGCGCCCTTGTTCGTGGTGTGCATGTTGGCTGAGTATTTTATAGGTCAGAAGCAAGGTCGATTGCCAGATAACTCGAGCTACAAACTTTCAGAAGTAATGTGTAACTTCACGCTGGCCGGAATGCATCAACTCTCCGATTTGCTCACCGGGTTATTGGTCGTGCAGCTGTACCTTTGGATGTTTGGTTGGCGCTTAATGGACATTGAAATGGGCGTGCTGAGTTTTGTTGTATTGATGGTGTTGCAAGACTTTTGCTATTACTGGTTCCATAGAGCAAGCCATCGTGTTCGCTGGATGTGGGCAGCACACGTTGCGCACCATAGTTCAGAAAGCATGAACTTCAGTACGGCTTTCCGTCAGAGTTTGATGTACCCATTCGCAGGCATGTGGCTATTTTGGGTACCGCTCGTCATCATAGGTTTTGACCCTAAATGGGTGATCTTTGTAGTGCTTCTGAATCTAGGTTTGCAGTTCTTCGTCCATACACAATGGATACGAAGCTTGGGGCCACTTGAATACATCTTTAACACCCCATCACACCACCGTGTGCATCACGGCAAAAACCCGCAATACATCGATAAGAACTACGCCGGTGTTTTGATCATTTGGGATAAGTTGTTTGGTACGTTCGAACCTGAAGTTGAAACCGTACGTTACGGCGTCACCAAACCCGTAAACAGTTTTAACCCGATAGTCGTCACCTTTCAAGAATGGAAGGCGATAGTCAAAGATTTGAGGAACCGAGAACTAACCGTGAAACAGAAAGTGCGATTGATACTCTCACCTCCATCAGACTAAACAAAGCGATCGGATTTAGTACACCTTATGAAAATCAATGAGGTTGAATGTGAGGTCGCTTACCCAGAAATCTCCGTCCAAATCGGCACCTTGCACGTATCGCTTGTCGCCCATTTCTAAAGTCACAATGTATTTGCCCGCGATTAGCCCCTCTACCATGTAAAAGCCATCACTCTCAATCTCGCTCGAATACTCGGTGCCTTTCTGGATATGTTTAAAGTGCAGATAAGCACTGTCTTCTAGGTCACCTTCTACCGTGCCATCGACGCCAAATGACACCACCATTTCGATGTGAGCATGAGTTAGCCCGACTTGCTTAGTATTTACAAACACAGGGTTTTGGATCGGCGTGAGGTTAAGGTCGAGTGCCCCTTCATCAATATAGATAGGTAGATTATCTCGAGCTGGCACACTTGAGAATTCAAATCGGCCTTTTGCATCACTGACCGCTCGTTGGTCCAAGATTTGTAGGCTTACGCCTTGTATGGGTTGTTTGTGGTGATCGTAGACAACGCCCGTAAGCTTAGAATGGTTGTAACGATTCCACTCAACAAACTCACCAATACTTTCATCAAAGTAAGTTTTAGCACCGAATTCTGTCGTCATCTCGACACCGTATCGGTCTTCGGTTCCTTCTAGCTTAAAGAGTAAATAAGGGTTCACTCGAGCTTCTAAAGAGGCGGAAAACGAAACTTCCTGTTTCTGATAGCGAGCCGATACGTTCGTCGTGAGCTCTTGAAAAACCTCCAACGGATCTAACAGGCACTCTTTACACGCATTTCTCAGAGACAGCTCCGTTCGTTCATGATGACCAGAGCCATCAACAGTTCCAGAAATATTCCACGACGTATCCGAAAACCCGCTTTTGGCCAAGCCAATAGTGTGTAGATAGTCTTCTTGATGAGAAGCTTTGATGTATCGATAGTCACCGGCGTATGAGACAAACAGATTACGAGCCACTTTCGAGTTCAACTTGGGTTCAACACTCAATTCGTCTTCATCATCTCTTATCGTTAAAAAGGCTGTTAAGTTTGCAAGCGACAGGTTGTATTTGAACACATCGTACTCCATTGACTCTAAGTCCAATTCATCGGTTTTATTAAGCTCTATCGATGCCGACTGATCGCCGTTGATCAAAATATCAAACTCCATTGGAAACCGATTGAACTCAGGTAACCAACCGATATGACCCGCGAACCAATGCGCCGGTAAGTATCGTCCTTGAACGCCAATCAAGTCTTTGCCATGTTGCCTCATAAAGGCACTACCCACAGTGAAGTAATCGGCAAGCCCATATTCGAGCGACACAGCGCCCGCTCGGTCTGCACCTTCATTTCCCACCACTTGCACGCCCCACTCGTTGCTTGGTAGAAATGCATCTTCTAAACCGGCGACGGTGATCTCTTCTTCCTGCCAGACACCTTTCGATAAGTAGTAGCGAAACTTGATGGTGTCACCGGGGGAAATATTGTCTTCTTCAACAACGAAGCGTCCAAACTCATCAGAGCGATAAGTGGCTTGATAAATACCATTGACCAAAACATCGATGCTGATGTTAGGTTGAGTAGTTCGTTCGAGTTGAAGGTTGCCGAACTCTGTCTGTCGCTTTCGATTGGTGTAATAGAGCCCGTCTTCGAGGGTTTGATTCACGGTAAAGACGCTGCCATCTAATAACACATGTCCGACTTCCAAAGACCCTTCGCCGTCATGAGCTTCAATCGCAATGTTGTAATAAACGATCGGCTTATCTTCTCGTGAATCAATCGACAAGCGAGACAAGGAGTGTTCAGTGCTTAATATGGTGTCTGATAGTGCGTAAACATTACCGCCAGTGTCACTGTCGTGATAAACAGATGCCGCTAACTGAGTCGCTAAACCCACAGCGGCAACAGGTTCGAAAGCTGGCGTGTTTTCAGCTAGCTTGAGATCCTCGGCCTTCTTACGTGATTCATTTTTCATCTTAGAAATAGCCGCTTCCAACTCAGTCAATGAGCTAAATTCTGGAGAAACGGTGAGCCGGTAATCATCAATATCCCAACGCACTTTAGCCGGGATACAAGCTTGTAAGCTGTACCAATGAATGAAAGTTTCTGAGTCGATGACTTGATATTTGATCGACTGGATATTGTTGTCATCGCGGTAGCAGATGGCTTGTTCAGTATCAACAATATACGGCGGAGATTCTCTGCCCACATCTTGTGGCAAGTACAATTCGCAATATCGGCTTTCATCACACTGACCATTCATTTCGAGCAGATAAAAAGCGGCATTAGATATCGAGATGAAGGGTTCTTCGTAGTCATCCATCATGACACGATAAAAGCTATCCCCGACTTTCCCGACTCGAACTTCAACATGGGCTGGATAGAGCTCGCTCGCCTCACTTTCTTCTTCAGATTGCGAATACGCAGCAAAAGGAAACAATGAGGCGAGCAACAAAAGTCGCCAAAGCATGCAATTGAACACTAGCCTTTAAAGAGTCTGCGACAATGAAACGAGCACTACAGAACACATTCGTACAGAGGCTGTTCGTTCTGAACCAGTGAGATCTTCGACCCTTTTGGGAAAGGCTTAGTTAATTCAGCATTACGAAGTAGCACCACTTTTTCGCTATGCTCGTCGACATTTAATTTTGCAGTAAATTGAAAGTTACCATCGTTACGAATCTTGATGCTTTGGTTGTCACACGCAAACTTAACATCTTGTACCTGCTCACCTTTCTGAACATAAACGGGTACATAACTGTTTATGTGAAAGTTCAGTTGAAAGGCTGAACCGTCACTGTTGGTTTTACTTGAAGATAGCGCAATGTCTGATAACTCGGCGGCTTTTGCTATTGGGGAAAACCACAAGTAAGCACGATATTCACCATCAGCCATGTCAGCAGGCAGAGCATTCATACGTAAACGAACCGTGCGTCTTTGATTGGGTTTAAGTTCACGAATTATTGGTGGTGACACTTTAATCCAACTCGCGATGTCTTCCGATTCAGCAATATTAGCGTCCGTTCTAACCAAGCCACTCGCCTTTACAGGGCGATAAATCGGTTTTATCTCCAAGCGAATCGGTTGATCTGAGTTATTTTCGACGACGATTTTTTCAGTCACCGAAGTGTCGGCATCCAAAACAAAACGAGTCGGAGCGATGAGTAGCTGAGCATAGGCTTGTGTTGTGAAGATTAAGCCGAGAACACATGAGATAAACAACTTCATTTATAATTAACCTCAAAAGGGATTGTACTGGTGTAAAGGCCAGCGGGGTGGTTAGCGCCGATTTTCACTTTCGCACCAATACACAATAATTTGCTTCTTCCATTCCCTTTGATTTTGGCTCTACCACGCTTTGATAAGCCACAACCAAAATAGAACTTTCTAATACGCAGGCGCTTGGATTTACGAGAATGGTTTAGGTATTGCTTAGAAGGGAGAGAAACCACGATTTTTTTACCCGGCTCACCTTCAACGTAAAAGCGCACCACATATACCTGACTATTGGCTGGGTTAGAGTCCGCATTCTGACCCGATCCAGAGATATACATGCCTGGAAATTTCACTTCCATATTCTCAGGAATAATTTCTAGCGCATGAAAAGGGCTAGAATAAAAAATCAGACTGATATAAATCGTGTATTTTAATAGAACACTCATAGTAAATACGGCTGCTTTGCAACAGCCGTAATATTATACTGGTTTCATTTGTTTATTGGTAAGTGACATCTACTGCAACGTTTGCAGTATATGTACCAGCAACTAATGTCGCACTTGAAGTACGTGCAGTGCCGCCAATATTAAGATCCGCAGTACCACCCGTAAGGGTAATAGCATTATTAAAGTCAAATTCAGCTGCAATCGTATTTACGCCATTCACCAAGTTAGTATCAGAAATACTGACTGTTACTGCATCACCAGACTCTCCAGAAAGAGTAAATGCCGCCGCTCCTGCATCGCCTTGAGCAATAACAACGTCCGTTGTGTTGTCTGAAGTGATGATACCGAAGTCAAGATCACTTGTTTTTGTCATTGTAATTGCTTGTTTTACTTCTAGTGTTGCATCAAAAGTGTCACTCACAGCGAAAACGTTCGCTGAAGAGATAGAAAGTGCAGATACAGCAACAACCTTAAAGACTTTGTTCATTTCTTTAATCCTTTATATAAAATCGGCTTTATTATTAGGGTTACCTAATAGTCAATCAAAGTTAACAATTAAGTAACAACAATCCTATTTAGAAAATATATATATTGACACTTATTTATAAAGAAATGAGGCGCAGTGAGAATAAGATCACGCAAATTGATATAAATAACACTAACGAAAATAATGGTATTAGAGTATTACTACCAATTAGATATAAAACTGGTTTTACATCTAATTCCTTTATTTATGTGTGTTATTAATTTTTATAAATATGCCTCAATTTAAATAGCCCAAAAATAAGATGGAACATCCCCCACTATTCTATTCAGATTCATCACTATATAGATCGACGTGTTGCAATATAGTCTCAAAAGTGAAACAAACTGATATCTACACAGTATTGTAATAAAAATGAAATATTAGAGTTTTCTTTATATCCAATTCAAACACGGATTATATAAAGTATTAAAAGTGAGACAGGTACAACTATCCAGTCAAATTAACCCCAACAATCATAAATACCGAAAATTAAGTCAAATCTAAGGAGATTGTATTATGAAAAACACCATCTTTGGACAGAGCCTATACCCGTGATCATTGA
>NZ_JBFRRH010000071.1:0-41428 GCF_041472995.1 Vibrio sp. 10N.261.46.A3
TCAAGTTGATTCGGTATATAACGCCAATGAGGTAGATGATTGTCTGAGTTAAATCAAGAAAGTTGCCTGATTATTCTAATTAATGAGAAAAAGCCAACTCTGATCCACCAATGCGCAGGATTTTAATCTGTATATCTGTCGGGTATAATGTTTGACCGCTTTTAAACATACGTCGATGAAATTGGAATGCAATCAATAATGGCACTGATAAATGAATAGAAACAATGTGTTAGGTTCATTCCTTTTAGTGTTGCTGATGAGTGTTGTGCTGGGGCTGTATTTGCTCTATCCAACTTACGACGACGATTTAAAGCATATTCGACCTGAAAACCCGAGTGTTTATAGTCCAGAGAAAGAGTTATTACTCTCTCAATATGGATCTGCATTGATCGATATTCTCGATGTATCTCGTGGTGATCCCAATTTAGCTTCCCAACAACTCGAGGCTCTCCAAGCCAAGTTCCCAGACCAAGATAAAGCCATCTATCGTGCTTACGAATTGATGATTTTGTCCAACCTTGCGCAACACAAGTTGGATACCAAAGCGGTTTCCGAATACGTCAGACAGATTAAAGCGCTCGCACAACACGAACATATGGGTTGGCTAAAGGCCCAATCTCTCGTTGAATTGGCGATTGAATACATCAGTAAGGGTGAGCTAGCGGAATCTGAAATCCAAATTAGAGCAGCGATAGATATCGCAGAATCGCTCCACTATGAAGAGTTGTTGATTAAGGCCTATAACACGGCTGGAGTCATCAACAATATTCGCAATGACTTTCCCGAAGCTCAATACTTTTTCCATAAAGGTTTAGACCTTGGTAAGAAGTACCCTCAACACATCTACAACAGTAAGTTAGTGTCAAATATGGCACTGCTTTATATCTATTTGGAAGACTGGCCTAAAGCGCTCAAGCTGATTAAAAGAGCCAAAAAACTCTATTACAAGAGTGGACTACTCGAAGCGTCTACCATCGGCGTGCTGCATGTGAATGAGTCTTTTGCTTATCTGCGCAGTGGTGATTTAGTCAAAGGACGAGAAGCCTATCAAAGTGCGGCTAAGCTCAATGGCGATAACGTGAGTGAACGATACAAAATCATCCTATTAAAAGCAGAGAGTGATGTGTTGTTGGCGGAAAAGAACTTTGAGTCAGCACGACAAGTCGCAAACTTGTGTCTTAGGTACCCAGGAGTGGACAAATACACACTTCAATTGGGTCAGTGTTACCTAAATAGAGCCTTAGCGAATATTGGTTTGAACCGAGATAATTTTGTTTTTGCTGATCTAAAGCGATCGTCTGCAATGTTCGATGTTGTAGGGACTCGCAGCTGGAAGGTCCTCGGCTTAAGAACACTTGCTGAATACTATGATTCAAGAGGCGACAGCGAGAACGCACTCCGCTACTTCAAGCTCTATTATAAGGGCAACAAAGCGCTGCTTTTTGATAAGCGCCAGAGTGATATCTTTTTACTAGAGCAAGATTTTGCTACGGCATCATTAGCTCAAGAAAACGAACTACTTAACGCAGAAAAAGAGTTGGGTGAGCTGACATTAGATAAACAGCAGCTACGGAATCGAATCGTTGTTGCGTTGGGTATCATGGTGATGATCAGCGCCGCATTACTTTTGATTAGGTTACGCTCGATCCAGAAGACTAACAAAGAGTTACTCAAGCAATCAACAAGATGTGAACTGACAGGCTTATACAATAGGCGTTACTTGGAACAACGGTTAACTCAGCCGTTGCCAGACCATTTGTCGTCGTTCGGGTATACGCTCGCTATTCTAGATTTGGACAGCTTCAAACAAGTAAATGATACTTATGGGCATGATATCGGTGACCAAGTGTTGGTGGAAGTCGCTAAGCGTTTAGAGCAAATCTTATCAACAAACGATGTAGTGGCAAGATGGGGCGGGGAAGAGTTCGTTATGTTACTGGCTGGGAATCAAGAGCCTGATAAAGAGCTTGAGCTGATAAGAAAAACGATCGCTGACCGACCGATTGAAACACATTCTGGCCCACTAGAATTAACCACATCGATTGGTGCGACGACTCATCTAACGGAACAACAGTTGAATAGCCGTACCTATAAGAAACACTTGAAATCGGCAGACGACGCTCTGTATCAAGCTAAGCAGTCAGGGCGCAATAAAGTCGTTATCATTTTAGTGCCTAAACTTGGTTAATCCCCTGTAATCAAGAAACTTGAACTTCAATAACTAAGCGAATAAGAGTGCTTATCTGAATTAATACAGCTATCTACTCTTATTCGCTTAATTCATACTTTGATTTGGCTTGCTGGATTACTTAGCGACACTTTGGAGCATTTCAACCAATTCGCCTTCTGTCGCAGGTTCGCTAGCGAGTTCAATCACTGCCGAAGCGCCGCCTTTTAACATGTAGGCTTGGGTTCCGCAGTGGTCATAGTGGAACCATTTACCATCTACACATACGTCGGTATAACATCTTGGGTCTTGTTTAAGTTCCATATCAATTTCCTTATTAACATTTGCCTAACGTTTTTCAGACTAGTTGATCACAAATCTAGGTAAATTGATCTAAATCAATCTAGAGTGTAATTGATGATTTGATTATCAAAATAGGAGAGGTGTGTCTAGCGAAGGGGCGACCTCTCGCTGAGCACTGCGCTCAAAGGTCGTGATTCTGGTTGGTTACTCTCGCTCTTTTGCTTGCCAGTTGATGCTTTTCTACATACGCTAGCCACTCTCTTAATCCCTATACAGACTTGATTGTGTTGGAAAATGACTAATATCTTTATCGTTGTAATTGTTCTGGTTGTGTTCTTTTACTTTATTCAAAAGTATGTGGTGAAACACGATGACACCAAAGACCATGCTTATCAGAAGAAAGGCGCGTTGATGTCGGCGCAGCAGGCGACATTCTATAATGCGCTAAAATCCGCTGTGGGTAACCATGGGGAAGTGTTTGCGAAAGTCAGCATGTCGAATGTGCTTGTGCCAGCTAAGACGAACAACAAGAAGAATTGGTTTATCGCCAATAACAAGATCTCACGTAGTTATTTTGACTTTGTGGTTTGCGACCCGCGAACGCTAGAGCCCCGCGTGATCATCGAACTTGATAACGGCAAAGAACTCAATAAAGGGAAAGTCGATCGCGAAAAGCTACTGATTCACGTCTGTAAATCGGCAGGTTTACCCCTGATTGGAGCTTCAATTAAGCACAGCTATCAAGTGAGCCGTTTGAAGAGGTTGCTGGCAGCTCACATCGATTTAATTGAACAATCCAAAGAAGTTCGATTCTGTAAAAAGTGTGGTAGCCCGATGATCATCAAACTGGCAAGCCAAGGCGATTACAAAGGCCGACGCTTCTTCACTTGTAGCCGTCAGCCAAACTGTACCTACACCGAAAACTACAACGTTGTATTCGATGTAGATGAGGAAACGAACTAATATCTTGAGTCAAAATACTCAAGGCAGCCGTAAATAGCACAAAGCGTATCGATGTGTGTCACCATTGAAGTTGAGGTGAAATGTGATCTACTTCAAGCCATTGATCTGCTTTATGTTTAAAATTTATTCTGATTGTTGTTTTTAAAAGCAAACGAACTGTTTTGTGCAAATTTATCCTTGCACGCTACCCATTCACTCGTTATTATCCATTTCGTTCTGAAGCGTTAGCCACTTAGAAAAGCGGTTAGTTAAGTTTCACAGCATTTGCCCGCTTAGCTCAGTTGGTTAGAGTACTTGCATGACATGCAAGGTGTCACTGGTTCGAGTCCAGTAGCGGGCACCAGATTCGTTCTTTACGAACAAGCAAAAAAGCCCACCTAGTGTGGGCTTTTTTGTGTCTGAAATTCCCCGCTTTATGAATGTTCTAGTCTTCTCATCTCTTATGAGGATCTTTAGGGCTTACCTATCCAATGTTGTAGTCCGAATGTAGATTAACGTTGCTAGAAAGGTCGTTAGCATCAAAAGAGGGGCATGAGAGTCGTCTACATCGACCTACCTTCTAATCCTCTATATCGTCGCTTGTGAGAGATTAAGCGAAAGCTAAGTCGCTCTATGTCTCCTAGATACACGTATTACCTAAATAGCTCCACAGTGGACTTGTAAACGACTAATCGACAACCCCAACTGATCTCTTCGAAATACCGCCAAACACATAACCTTAGATCTTGTGACCAGTTGAATTATGAGTATGGCGATAAATAGATCTAAGTTCTTTCTGTTAATTAAATCTAAGCAATGAAAGGTTATATGTGCAGTTAAGTTTTGATTGGTGAGCTATAGAATAAACAAATTCATAACGACGTTAATTATATTTATTATCTATGATTTATTTCGGAGGTATATCAAGATGTATGGAGTTATTAGTATCACACCCTAAGCTAGTGAATGTACCAGAGCGTGATTGCCAGATTTTAAGAGAACGTTATTGAGCTAAATCAGCAACAAATGTTTGTTTGTAATTAGTTGTGGTTTGTAGCTCTTTTTTTATCCATTGGTTAAACAAGCTAAAGTCAGAATGTATGTGCCAGAAGAGGGATGCAATAACTCGTTTACCAAAAAAATCAGGGTGGTCTGTAATTACCTTAAGCTTATTCTCTTTTACGTTACCATCGATAAGAAACCCGGGTAAAAATGCGATGCCTTTTTGAGCCTTACATAAGTCGATGATGGTCCCTAAATCATCCAGTCGCCATAGGTTATATGCAGCAATGTTTGATAAGTTAAGAAGCTCTTCACAACCATCCATTAATAGCACTCGCTGTGATGGTGCGTGAGACTCAAAGGTTACCAAGTCTTCATGGGCTACCCACCAACAGTTGACGTGAAATAACTCCTCTATATTGAAGTCGTAATTTGTCTTGTGATAGGGGTTACCTAACGCTAAGTCTATCTTCCCTTCATTTATGTAGTTCCCTAAAACGAAACTCGGTTTCGTGACGACAAGTAAATCCACATTTGGGAATGCCTCTGAAAATGCCAATAGTGTCTTCTTTACGTTTTGATTGAACACCAACGGATCTATACCTACTCGGTAAACTATCTGGTCAGATATATTCATTTGTTGAGCAATGGTGACCAATTCTCGATATTTCGATACCACAGGTAAAGAGAGTTGGAATAGGCGTTCTCCTTTCTCCGTTAGCCAAACTTTAGAGTGTTCTCTATTAAATACATTGAAACCTAGATCTGACTCCAGATTCTGAACCGCTGTACTAACGGTTGACTGTGATTTTCCAAGCATGCGAGCAGCAGAGCTAAATGAACCTTCTTCAACTACTGCAATGAACGAAACAATATTTTCGAAATGTAGTTTCATGATTCGACTAACCTTTTGACACAAAGAAATTATATTTATTATTGTTTGTTGATTCGAAGAACAATAGCGTGATGATAATTGTATTTCAACAAGTTTTATAAGGAGTAATAAAGCTTGGTCAATTAATTCTTAGGTTGCTTCCAAACCTTATATAAACTTTAGATAAGTAAGAATATTGACCCGTGTCTTACTTTTTCAAGTTTATAAATTTAAATTAATATTCTTTTTGGGAATGGGTTTTATATGTAAGGTGTTGTTATTTAGCGATTTGTTTTTAATTCTTATGTTTTTATTGTGCTTATTCTGATCATTTTTTGCTCGACCTATTGATTAAATCGATAGGGGGTATTTTCCACTGAGTGGGGGCGGTAATTATAATGGCGACGAATTTTCAACAGCCCTTATAGGAAGAAATAATGATTACTAAGCTTTACGTGAAAACAAACATGTTTTTATCACAATTCAAGAACGATGAGCGCGGCGTAACTGCGATTGAATATGGTCTTATTGCTGTTGCAATGGCTGTATTAGTAACTACAGCAGTAGGCGCTGATGGCTTCATTGGTAAGCTAGAAGGTGCTTTTGAGCAAGTAGCTACGGCTATTGAAACTGCTAGCAGCTAACATCAAGCCTTATTAGCTAATGTAGAAGATATCGAAAGATATTCGTGCCAGACCCATGTTTACATTGGTCTGGCTTGGTTAATTTACATCGTGAAATAAGACTTATTCTAACCAAAATTAGGTGGTATTTCCAATTTTTAGTCATGAATTGTATTTAGTGGCTTTGGCAATGCTGAGTATATATGTGTCGGTTACTGATTTTCTCTATCGGAAGATACAAAATTACGCCCTGTACGTATTACTCTTCTTGCAGTGTTTCATATCCCCGTTAGATATTCAAATAATGAGCTTTTTACTGATGTTAGGTGGAGGGCTTATTCTTTATAAGCTGATATGGATTGGAGCGGGTGATATTAAATACGCCGCTATTTTGTCACTTACCATCCCTTTTGATGACTTATTATTGGCGTATATTCTGACGGCTTTTGCTGGTGGTATTTTAGCAGTTACTTATCTAATGACTAAAAAATTAATAAGAGGAAATACCCGTTACCAAGAGGGTATTCCATATGGGATAGCCATTAGCATTGGATTTTACTTAGTGATTTTAACTCAATCTACGCCACATATATAAACCTCCAAGAATGAGAACATTATGAGATCTCGACTGGTATTACTTGTTGCCATTGCCGCCTTGATAGTTGGCGCACTGGGCGTTAACGACTTGTTCAAGAGTGAACCTAAACCGTCAACGACCGCTGAAGTAACGGAAGAAAAAAGTGAAGAGTATGTTTCTGTTTGGATGACCACGGAACCTTATGAAAAAGGGCTTCCGCTCGATGCTCAAGGCGTCGTCAAACAACAACTCCCTCTTAGTAAAGCATTAACGCTCGGTGTCAGAGAAGACGCCCAAATCAGCTTTTCACCCTCTATTTTGTTAAATCGAAACCTTAACGCCGGCGAGGTTGTACTGCCTGAATATCAGGTGACGCCTGGTCAGCCTGGATACATTGATCTTCTGGTCACGGACGGTATGACGCTATACCCATTAAAAGTCAGCGACAAAAACCTAATTAACGACTACATCCGACCGGGTTCGTTTATCGATGTTCTGACGGTGAGTTCTCCTAATGCCAACTTGGCTGGCAATATCGATAAACCAAAGCGGTTTAGAGGAGTGAAAGCCTCAATGTTTCTTAAAAACGTCAAAGTCCTCAACATCGGAAATGACGAAACAGGCGACAGTTCTGTCACCGCTCGAGCTCCGAGCAAAGAGGACGGATTGACTACGGTAGTCATTGAAGTTAGCCCCGATGAGTTACCAAAGCTCGCACTAGCCCAGCGCACAATGCACATCGAAATTTATCGAAGCCAAACCTATACGCAACCTGAGTTCGCGGAGGTGCGCAACATTATCGATAACTATACCGGGATTGCTGAGTTACGCGGTAATGAGAATAACCCTAGAGAGGCTTTGTAATTATGATTCATCATCGAATCAAGCAAGCACTGCGTGTTTCCATATTGGCACCGCTGATTGGCTTACTTTTTATAACAAACAGTTTTGCTGCCGATCGCTCCATTACGCTCAACGATGGTCAGCACATCAAATTCAAGAGCCCGATTGGCCAAGTGTTCATTAATAACCCTGATATCGTTGACTACAAGGTAATCAATGACAACACCCTAGTAGTGTTCGCTAATAGTATTGGGCAGTCACGTCTGATCGTCTACGGAATTGACGACGAGGTATTGCTTTCCGATCGCATCATTGTTGATTTGAATCTGACGGGTATTAGACGCCAGCTCAAATTTCATTTCCCTGATGCCAAGGTCAAGGTTCAATCAGTGGGAGAGCAAGTTGCCGTTAGTGGCCTTGTGGATTCGGAAGCGACGCGTGACGACATCTATCGTTTGGTTGCCACTCTGCTAGGACGAGAAAAGACCGAGAAGTGGGATAAAACTCAGAAGCTAGAGTTTAAATCCGACAACTCTGATTATGAAGAGCCAGAAAGCATGGTCTTTGCGCGCAACATGACGTGGGAAGGGATCATCGAACGTATTGAAGTCGCGACTACCCAGCAGGTGAACGTCAAAATATCGGTGGCTCAAGTAACTGAATCGTTTGGCCAAACCGTTGGTGTCGATTGGAGCTCAGTGGGCTCAAGTGTTGGCGAGTTTGTTTTCGACCAGTTCGATGCAGCTAACCTAAGTACATTAATCACTGCGTTAGGTAACGATCAGATTGCAGAAGTGTTGGCTGAGCCTAACTTAACCGTGCTATCCGGTGAATCTGCAAGCTTTCTTGTGGGTGGTGAAGTGCCCGTTATCGTTTCTACCAGCAGTAACGTGAACATTTCATTCAAAGAGTTCGGCATCAAACTCGACCTTACTGCCAAAGTGCTTAGCCAAGACAAGATCCGCATGCAGTTAGCGCCTGAAGTGAGCGAAGTTGAGGGCTATGTCGAAGCGGCAGGAATCAAAGTCCCACAATTGGCTTCACGACGTGCCATGACAACCGTTGAACTGGCCGATGGCGACAGCTTCGTTCTTGGTGGCTTGATGAGCAGTGCTGATTTGGAAAAAATGCAAAAAATCCCTTTTGTAGGCGATATTCCAGTACTTGGCGCTGCATTCCGAAAAGCAACCACAGAAAGAAAGCGCACTGAATTGATCATCGTTGCGACCGTGAATCTTGTGGAACCGATGAAACCGAAAGACATTCAACTGCCTTACATCAAGAAGACTTCTACATTAGCGCGTTGGCTCAACGTTAAATGGGATGGCAAGTCGGTGACGTCTTCTGATGCAACGATTCGCCTGTTGTCGCAAGGAGGGTTTATCCAATGAAGAAACTATTATTGATGGCGTTATTTACCTCTTCACTTTTGGGCTGCGCCTCTGAGCAATACTTTGTCGGGCATGGTTCTGAAGCCTTGGTGTACAAAGAGCATCACAACTTTGAGTTTGCGATGAAAAACCGTGCTGAAACGGCCAAGCAGCTTAAAGGGTTGATTCAGGATATTGAATCCATGGACAAAGAAGCGACCTATGTTGTGGACTACAAATCAACTCGTAGCAAAGCGATGTTGCAAGAGATTTTCGAGCAATATCCATCGCATGTCATTGCGCCACAAAGAGTGGTGTACCGAAGTGCTCAGCTGTTGCCTAGCGACTTAAATATCCAGGTAACGCTAACACGTTTAAAGACTCAAGAATGCACGCCAGCACAGATTCACGTTCGCTTGAGGCAGCCAGACTGCTTTGCTGAATCGATGCGTTTGAAGCAAGTGGCCTACAAATCAAGATTGGTAGGAGAACAATAATGTTTGACCTGACGAAAGCATTAACAACAAAGGCCAAGCCAACTCCGACCGCAACAACAGGCGTTGCGGGGTGTACTTTGTTTTATCAATCTCAAGAGTGTTTAGACCTTGTTCAAGAAGTCTTCCGGTTTGAAGGATGGAGTGATCCTGCATGCGTCAAAGCCAAAGCGGGCTTGACCAAACTAACAGAACAACAGAGTAGCCATATCGTTATTCTGGAACTCAATGAATCGACTAATGTTGTTGAAGACGCTAAATCTTTTGCAAGCAAACTGCCCACCCACAAAGGTGTGGTCGTGATTGGTAAAGAGGATGCGATTTCTACGCTTCGATCTCTTAAAGAGATGGGTTTCTATTACGTGTTCTGGCCGGTGAACAAACAAGAGTTTGCGGACTTCTTAAATCACGTTAGCAAAAACCTGAAGACGTTCTCTGGTGTGAGCCAGAAACGCAAAGCCAAGCGAGTTGCAATTGTTGGTGCCAAAGGCGGCGTTGGCGCGTCGTTTATGACCACGGAGTTGGGCTCACTGTTATCGACTCAAGGCTCAGACACGATTCTTGTCGATCATCAATATGCCGATACCAACATTGATGTTTTGCTGGGTCTCAAAGATTTTAAGCCGCGAACCATTGATGAGTTCACTGCGCCATTGCATGAAATGGATGAAGAAGGGGCGTTGAGTTACTTAATCAACGCCCGCAAGAATTTACGTCTGTTGGCGATTGATGGCGACATGAGCCAAACCGATGTTCTTAATTACAACCAAACCTTGTGTGAGTTGTTAGCGCGCAACGCCAACTTCATTATTGAAGACTTTTCAGGTGGTGTGGATTTTAAAGTTGAACCTCAACTCTTGGTAGAAAACTTTGATGTAGTGGTGCTGGTTTTAGATGCGTCGGTGTCTTCTGTAAGAAGTGCGAAGCGATTGTTTGAAAAAGTCTCCAACTTACAGCTTTCGTTATCGTCGCGTACTCGTGTGATTACCGTGGTGAACTACCATCGCCCGGAAAACGCTTACGTCTTACAAAAGCCCGATCTGACTAAGTATTTAGGCGCAGAGGTTGATCTAGAAGTCGACTACTGCAAAGCGTTGGCACACATCATTATCGATGGCAAAAGAGGCCATAAGCATGACCGTCACATTAGCCGTTCTATGGAACAGCTAGTGAAGTTGATTAATGGTCAGCCTTTAGATCACAAGAGTATGAATTCTTGGTTGAAAAAGGTGCGTGCTAAATGAGTTCTAACAAAGACTTATACCTCGCATTTCGTGGCCAAATCTTTGAAGCCCTAGATGCAGAAGCGGTTCAGAAAATGAGCCGCCGAGACCTTGAATCCCAAATACAAGCGGCTGTCGATCTGTTGGCGAATAGCTACCAAAGACCGATCACTTCAATGATGAAGTCAGGCTTGGTGAAAAGTTTAATCGATGAATTGTTTGGTTTGGGACCTTTGCAGCCTCTAGTCGAAGATCAGTCCATTTCCGACATCATGGTCAATGGGCCTAACAACATCTTTTTCGAACGACACGGTAAGGTCAAAAAATCCGAAGTCTCGTTCGTCAATGAAGAGCAGTTGTTAGCGATTGCTAAGCGTATTGCTTCACGTGTTGGAAGACGTGTGGATGAGCTTTCGCCGACGGTCGATGCCAGGCTTGAAGATGGCAGCCGTGTGAATATTGTGATTCCGCCGATTTCATTGGATGGCACATCTATCTCTATTCGTAAGTTTAGAGAGCAGAAGATTGGCTTTGAAGATTTGATTGGCTTTGGATCGATGTCTCCAGAGATGGCGCGAGTGTTGATGATCGCTTCTCGCTGTCGCATCAATGTGTTGATTTCTGGCGGTACAGGCTCAGGCAAAACCACGTTGCTCAATGCGTTGTCTCAGTATATTGCTGAAGATGAACGCATCGTCACCATTGAAGATGCGGCCGAGCTGCGCCTGCAACAACCCAACTTGGTACGACTAGAAACACGTACCTCAAGTGTTGAGCAAACTGGAGCAGTAACTCAGCGTGAGTTGGTTATCAATGCGCTTCGTATGCGTCCAGACCGGATTATTCTGGGTGAGTGTCGTGGCTCTGAAGCGTTTGAAATGCTGCAAGCCATGAATACGGGTCACGATGGTTCGATGTCTACATTACACGCTAACACGCCGCGCGATGCGATTGCTCGTGTTGAATCAATGGTGATGATGGCGAATTTGAATCAACCACTTGATGCGATTCGTAGAACGATTGTGAGTGCCGTTCAGATGATTGTTCAGGTCAACAGATTGCGCGATGGGTCTCGTAAGATCACGAGCATCTCTGAAATCGTCGGCCTTGAAGGTGAGAGCGTGGTGATGGAAGAGATCTATCGCTTTCGTTATGACGACGCGCATTATGGAGAAACTGTTAAAGGCGAATTCGTCACCGACGGCATTATGCAACGATCTGAGCTTGTGAAAAAAGCACAATTCTTCGGGCTCTATGAAGAGCTCATCGCCGCATTTAAGGGGGCATAACATGCTTTGGGTTTCATTAATCCTGTTCGCGTTTGTGCTGCTTTTGATCCGTGATTCAAAGGTCAAAAAGGTCTACCAATTTTTCAATATCGAAGAGGCGGAAGCTGAAAATTTTAATGCGATTAACGTGAAGTCATTAGTGCGTAAGCAGGGCTGGCAAAAGTTCAAAGATTCCATCTCGCCAACATTAATGGTGTTGGGCCCGAGATCGTCGTTGTACATCGCCTTATATATAACGGGCAGCCTTATCGCGTCTTGGTACATCGTTACTGATCTACTCTCAATCACCAATTCTTGGCTAGTACTGGGTTCATCTTTGATGTTTACCTTTTTCGGCTATCGTTTTCTGGTCACAAGAAGGCGTCGAGACTTTGAGAATACGTTCCCTGATGCGCTGAATATCCTGATGAGTGCCGTCACCGCGGGTGACAGCTTAATGCAAGCCATCAGTTATGTCGGCGATGTAATGCACAACCCAATTGGCCGCGAGTTTAAGCTAATGGGAGAGCGACTAAAATTAGGCGAATCTCCCGAAGTCGTGCTTCAACGATCGTGTAAAAACTATCCGTATCCAGAGTTTCTGTTCTTTACCGTGACAATCAGGGCAAATATCGCTCGAGGCGGGCAACTCAAGGGGGTGTTAGCGCGGTTAATTAGAGTGCTGGTCGATTCTAGAACACTAGAGAAAAAGAAAATGGCGATGACTTCGGAAGCTCGAATCTCCGCCAAAATCGTTGCGGCCATTCCTCTGATTTTTATGATTATTCTTAATTACGTTAACCCTGATAATGTGGATTTTGTTCTCTATGACCCAGAGGGAAGGATCGTATTGTTTTACGTACTGGGCAGTGAGCTTTTCGGTTTGTTTATTGTTTGGCTATTAGTCAGAGGGGTACGCGCATGATGTTACTGGCTTCCCTTATTGTGTTGTTTTTTTCGTTACTCTTTTTGATTATCGATTCTATTCGTAAAGAGCAACGACATAAGAAAGTTGCGCTCTATATTGGAGACAACTCGGCTCGCGCTCCTTCTCGTGTTAACCGCTTTTTTGTTCGTTTTGGTAAAGAACATCGACACGAACTAGAGCAAAAAATGATCGAGGCGGGTTATTACAACACTGAGTGGGCGAAATTCTATTTCCCTGCCAAGTTATTGGTATTGGCGTTGGTTTCTGGGTTGGTGCTGCTGGGGGACATGGCATCAACCAACAAACTGGTCGTGGTTATTTTCTCGCTGATTGGCGTCATTGTCGTTCCAGATACCTTGTTGCAAATGCGACGTAAGATGTTGATCAGCAGAACCTCAGCTCAACTGCCGTATTTGCTCGACATGATGTCGGTATGTGTGCAAACCGGTATGACGATTGAAGCCGCGCTGGTTTATTTGGGGAAAGAGCTTGCTGAATTTGACTCAGACCTTTGTTACCAAATTAAGCGCACATCGGATTCTGCGAAAATACACGGACTTGAAAAAGCGCTCAATGATCTGAGTGAACGCATCCCGACGCCACCAGTACGAAGCTTCGTACTGACTATAATCCAAAACCTGCAATACGGGACATCCGTGGCGAGTGTGTTAAGTGATCTCGCTGAAGACATGCGAAAAGTTCAAATTCTTACCGTTGAGGAGAAGGTAGGTAAGCTCTCTGCGAAGATGAGTGTGCCTTTGATCCTCTTCATCATGTTTCCGATCGTTATCCTGATTCTCGCGCCGAGCATCATGCAAATGACATTGAACATATAGGGGATAGCAGTGATTGGAAAACGTATCTGTCTCATTGGTCTAGCGCTTAGTGTGTTGGTGGGCTGTCAATCGGCACCGTCACAACAAGACTTGCAGCTTGCCGACGTCACTAGCATGGAAAAAGTGAATAACTATGACGGCCTCATTAGCTATTACAAGTCTGAGTTAGCACAAGGCTCGGAAGACCCAGAGGTAAAAGAGAAACTGGCTTGGGCATATTTCCATAAAGGGGATATCGAGTCGGCTGACTTCTATGTTCAACACTTGCAAAAAGAGGGGTTTGAGAATCCCAACTTGTATCAGTTAGAAGGGCAAGTGTTTGATGCAAAAAATGACGTTGAAAGTGCGATTGCTGCGTATGTAACTTCTATAGAAGCGGGAAACATAACAGGCCAGATTCACGTGTTACTCGGCGTGTCATATACCAAAGTTGGAAGATTCGATGAAGCGTACCAAGAGCTTAATCGAGCTCGTTTACGTGGTTATGACGATGTCGTTGTTAAGAACAACATTGCGATGATTCAAATGGCCAATGGTGAGTACCAGCAGGCGATCGAGACGTTAGCTCCGATTTTAAAAGAAGAGCCAGCAAATAAGATCGTCAAAGCAAATCTTGCTATCGCGTTGATGAAAACCCAGCAAATTGACTCAGCCAAAAAGTTACTTAAAGGCGATTTTTCAGCAGAAGAGATCCAGAGCATTGCCGCTGAATTAACTCAGCTAGGGGTTAACGATGAAGCGTCTTGATAAGCAGAAAGGAGTGACGGCGATTGAGTTTGTGTTGGGTGCACTTGTTCTGTTTTTCGCCACCTTTGCGATTTTCGAATCGAGTTACCAAATCTATGTCGTGAACATGACCGAGTATTCGCTTAGAGAAACCATCAGGAATACCAAAATCTATGAAGGCAAAGGGATCAACGAACAGTACGAGAACAAGTTCAGGTCATTAATCGAAGACGATGACAATCTATGGAGTTTCTTAATAGATAGCTCACGGTTTTCTATTGCAGGACAGTACTTCAAAACCTATGACGATTTTATCGCGAACAGGGGGCACTCTGATCAAGGCTTGAACTTCAATTACGACTTAGCTGAAATGACTGTGACTTATCGTTACACACCCGTGATTAAACTTACTGGCACCGCAGATAGAGATATTTCACGCACCATGGTTTTGAACTTAGAGCATGAGGGGTGGAAAGATGATGCTCCGTAAGAAATGTGTGCTTTCCAAAAGGCGCCAGCAAGGCTCTTACACCATTGAGTTAGTTTTTATTCTTGTGGCCTTATGGGGCGTTTATTTGTTTGGAGCGGACTTGAGCTATCAATTGCTCGCCCGTGCCAAGCTTGATCGATCCAGCTTTGCCCTAGTCAATGTTATCAAAGAGCGTACTCGTTATTTTGAAGCCGATGTGTTGGCAGGAAAGAACTTAGCCGTGACTAACACTGAGCTACTAGAGATGACGAAAGTGGCAAGCCGAATGCTCAATACACCAGTAGACAGTGTGGCGATCAAGATTGAGTCGTTGACCAATAAAACAAATGTTGCTGAATTCACATCGAGCAAATATAGAAGTTTAAATTGCCAAACGGATTCGATTCTCGCGCATGCAGATCTAGCTCCGGTAGAGAAGGGCGTTGTTTACCCACTGTATCGAATCAGCCTTTGTGAAGAGCAAAGTTCTTGGTTCAAACCCTTCTTCAATGGTGGCACCAGTACCACGGTTAAGATTGGCTCTTCTTCAATAATGCCAGGGAGATAATGAAATGAAAATGCAGTATGGGCGTCATATCAATCGCCAGCATATCAGTCTCCAAAGACAACAAGGGGTTGCCGCGGTGTGGATGGGCTTATTGCTTGTTCCAATCATGGGCATGACCTTTTGGGCGGTTGAAGGCACACGTTATGTTCAAGAGACCAGCCGATTAAGAGATTCAGCAGAGGCGGCGGCGATAGCGGTGACGATTGAAGATCAACCGGAACAGGCTCGTGGATTGGCGACCAAGTATGTCGAAAACTATGTTCGAGACATCAAATCAACCAACCTTTCTGCAGACCGATTTCATCAAGCGGAAGACGAGGGCTCAGGGGTTCTTGAATACATTCAATACACAGTGAATGCAAAGACGACACATGACTCATGGTTCGCGAGCAGCTTTATCCCTTCGTTTGATCAGCAGCAAGATTTGGCGGGACGTTCGTTAGCTCGGAAGTACCCGGTTTACCTTGGCGATAACAACATAGATATTGTGTTTGTGTCGGACTTTTCCGGTTCAATGAACGACAGATGGGGCTCAAGTCGACACATAAAAATCGATGATTTGAAAACCGCCATTGACGAAATATCCGGCAAAATTCTTTGCACATCGATTGACCAAGATTATGTCGATGGCGAGTGGAAATACGTTTGTGATGAGCCGGGAGAGGATACAACCGGAGACAAGCTGCTTAATCGAGTAGGTTTTGTGCCTTTTAACGTTAGAACGAGGGAAATCGTCTCGGGCAATAGAGCCAACGCGACAAGCCAATTGAGCTATAAAGATAACTATAAAACGAACGTATCGCCTTATTCTTACAACGATGTTAACTGGGATTACTGGCGTACGTATTCGCAAGACTATGTGCTTAGATGTGCTGGTCGCGAGTCACGTTGTCCAAATCCAAAATCGGATAATCGAAAGTACGCTAAACGTATTAAAGATGTGATTAATCAAGATAATTACCGAGTTGCTGACGTATACAACTATGTAGATTTATCGACATCAGTGTCGACGATGTTTACGGACAAGTCGGGGTTACAGCCTGATTTCTATGGAGTGAGTGGAACTCGTCTATTTAACGCGCATGGTTCTTCCGATTCATCGCAGTTTTCCAACATTCAGCTATCGAATAAGCTCTCAGATTTAGACCCGATTAACTCGATGTGGGCAGACGGAGGTACAGCGGCGTTTCAGGGTATTTTGAGAGGCTCTCAAGTTCTCCATGATGGTGACCCGAACAGTTCCGATCAAGAAGAACAACAGGCTTACAACAAGAAAATCAAGATGCTACTGATTTTGAGCGACGGGCAAGAGAGCCCTAATAACGGCATCCTCAAAGGACTTGTCGACCGAGGTATGTGTGACAAAGCAAGAGAGGAGATACCCGGCTTATACATAGGTGTTATTGGTATCGATTTTCGAGCGTCTCAACAAAGTGGTTTTCAAGACTGTGTTGTGGATTCCAATGAAGACATCATCGATGTGTCTAACCTCGATGAATTGATTGAAAAGATAGAAGAACTCATCCGTAAAGGCTCGAAAACAAGCGGAATCACTAAGTTGTACTAGAGGAAAATATGAAAAAGTTAATGATCAGTTCAATCGTCCTATCGACATTGCAACTTAGTTTTATCGCTAATGCGGAAGAAGGCATCCATGTTTATTGCGACACTGCGTTCAGTGAATATCAACATAGTGTTAGGGTTGATGATGTCGTGGGTATCGCACAACACAGACAAGGCTTTTTACAAATTGAGCAGCAGTCTGATAGCAGTGAGTTAAAACAAGCATTGGCAGGTCAATCTAATCTAAGTACGAACCAATCCGGCTGTAAGACTTGGATCAGTAATCAAGAGCGTCAAGGGTTGTTGGCCCGTCTTCATTTTGGTTTTGATCAACACAACTTAACGCCGATGGGCAGCAAAGCATTGAGTCAGCTTGCAGGTGAACTGAAGGCTAACGGAAGTTCGATTACGGTTGATGGCCACACGGATAGCACAGGCGCAGAAGGTTATAACCAAGCGCTGGGCATGCAAAGAGCGCTTACGACGTCGGATGGCTTAATCGCTGACGGTGTCGAGAAAAACCGCCTTGTTATTCGTTCATTTGGTGAAAGTGAACCTATCGCGTCTAACGCAACGCCAGAGGGTAGAGCTAAGAACCGACGCTCAGAAATTTGGGCCTCTGCGAACGAGGCCGCTGACTTAGAAAATTAGGATGCGCGATTGGGTTTGGTTGTTGCTTGGTTCTTACTTAGTGCTTGGTTGTTGCTTAGTACTAGGTAATAACCGCCCTAGATCATCGCTCTTGGAATTTTGTTACAACGTATACATAATGAATGTTCGATTAAGTTTAACTATCTGATACTAAAGAAATATTAATGCTTTTTGATAAGTTCTCTTCTGAAGGGATGCAAAGAAATATCGATGTCGATACTTGGGTATCTATATTGGATAACATACGAGACATAATGGATGCGTCTAATGCAGGCATCATCATGATCTCTGATTTGAGTTGCTCCGGTTCCGAGAGTGTGTGGAGCTCCTCAAACATATCGTGCAACCAACATAAGAGCAAAATTAGCCTCTTTTGTGAGTATGTGCATAACGAAAATCGCACGGTCTATTTGAGTGGTCACGCTGGTGGTGATTCTGTTTCTGCGAATGGTAAGGATGCCTATAAGTCTTTTTGCGGGGTTCCTGTTAGGGATATAGATGAAGAAGTGTTTGCGGTGCTCTTGGTGTTTGATTTAGGCCCAACAACGTATACCGAAAGCCAAGTTAACTTGATTGAGAACATATCGACTCTATTGCGTTCTGAAATCCTGTTAAAAGAAGAGAGCAGGATTTTATACAAAAACAGTCACTTTGATATCATGACGACGCTGCTTAATCGAAGGGGCTTTTTCCATGAATTCAACAAAGCAAACATCAGCGATGGAGAGGTTGTTTGTTTGTATTTTGATTTGGATAACCTGAAATACATCAATGATACGTATGGTCACTTCAAAGGTGATGATTACATATCTGGCTTTGCGTCATGTATTAAGAACAATTCAAAGTACAACACGATATCGGCGAGAATTGGCGGTGATGAATTCATCGTCGTCATACACTCAGAAGAACCGGGTTTTGCTCGTGAGTTGGTCAATAAAATTCACGCTGAATTCCATGATTTCATTGAAGGCTTTCGTTGTGATGATGAGGTTTCACTCGGCTTTTCATATGGTTGTGGTATTGCAGACTCCCGAAGCTTCAATATCATTAATCTAATAAAGTCGTCCGATGAAAACATGTACCTCAATAAGAAAAAAAAGATTTAGATGTTTGTGACAGGCGTACAAAAGCCCACGAGCGTGGGCTTAGATGTAGATGTAGATGTAGATGTATGTGTAATAGCTTTCTAAACTAAGCTCGAATGATCATTTGCTCGCGCTCTGGACCTACCGATACCATCACGATTGGCACGCCCATTAGCTCTTCGATACGAGTAACGTAATCTTGCGCTGCTTGAGGAAGGCTCTCAAACGTGCGGCAACCCGTGATGTCTTCATCCCAGCCAGCCATATCTTCATATACAGGCTTTAGTTCAGCCGTTTGTGGCCAGATTGGGTTCTCAGTGTGTTCACCTGAGTAAGCGGTACAGATCTTAAGTTCAGACAAACCAGACAGGCAATCGATCTTAGTTAATGCGATTTCCGTTGCAGCTTGCAGGTCAACACCGTTGCGAGTTGCTACCGCGTCGAAGTAACCCATATCACGTGGGCGGCCTGTTGTTGCACCGTATTCGTTAGAGCTTTCGCGGAAACTGTCTTGCTCTTCCATTGCAGTTACTAGCGTACCAGTACCAACAGACGAGCTGAATGATTTAGCAACAGCAATAACACGCTCAGGGCGAAGGGCAGGTAAACCGCTACCAATGCCAGCATAAGCTGCAGTTACATTTGAAGATGTTGTCCAAGGGTATTCACCGTAAACAAGGTCGCGACCTGCGCCTAACTGAGCTTCAAACAGTAGGTTCGCGTCTTGCGATTGCAGTGCTTTAAGTGGTTCAGTCACGTTGCAAATGAACGGGCGCCAAGCTTTCGTTACTTCAAGTAGCCATTCTGTCATTTCAGAAGCAGTCTGAGAGAAGTCACATTGAGGGTAGAGCGCTTTAAGTTGAGGCATCTTCCAATCAAGTAGGAATTGAATACGCTGCTCTAAAATCTCAGGTTGATTCAGCCAACCCACAAGAATGCCTTTTTTCATTACACGATCGCCGTACGCTGGTGCAATACCTTGACGTGTTGAACCGTAAGCACCATCGCCCAAACGCTCTTCTTCAAGCGTATCTTCAAGAGCGTGTAAAGGGAGACACAGTGTTGCACGATCGGAGATCGCCATTTTCACTTTGATGCCAGCCGCTTGAACTTCTGCAATCTCTTCAGTTAGCGCAGCAGGGCTGATCACCATACCTGGGCCAAGAACCGCTGTACAATCAGGATTAAAAATACCACTAGGTAGTTGGTGTAGTTTGAATGTACCGAAGTCATTTACCACAGTATGACCCGCATTGTTTCCGCCTTGAAAACGAATGCTAGCAGAAGCTTGGTCTGCTAAAAAATCGACGATGCGGCCTTTGCCTTCATCACCCCAGTTTGCGCCCACAACAACGATAGATGGCATAATTTTTCTCCTAACTGATTGAGAAATCATGTTAGGCCTACAAAGTGGATAAGAGAAATTAATTATCTTTATTATCTTGATAAGGATTCCATATACCCTTAAAGTCTTAAGCTATAAACGAGACTCCTTATCGCGTTCGTTTATCACTGTAGGGAATGATGGGGTGGGGTGTAATTCGTAGTAGAGAGTGACGCGATTGCAGTTCCTTACAACTGGAAGTGACGAACCTAACGTCGACTCGATTTCTTGGCGTAATTCCAGAACCGAGGAACGAGGTATCTGGAATCTCAAACCACAAGCGAGATTTCCTATCGCGTTCGTTTCTCACTGTAGGGAATGACGATGTGAGGATATTCCGCACTGAAGGGAATGACGGATGGGGCATTCTTCATTTTTAGGGAATGAAATAAGTAACACGAGAGAGAGGTATGATGCTGGATATCAATTTGTTGAAGACGTTTGTGACGCTTGCGGAGTACAAGCATTTCGGGAAAGCGGCCAATGCACTGCATATGACTCAACCCAATGTGAGTTTGCACCTAAAACAATTAGAACAACAAACACGCATAAAGTTGATAGAGCGAAGCCCTTTTCAATTGACTCAAGCGGGTGAGCGGCTATTGGAAACAAGCCAAAGAACGCTACTCGAACTACAGATTTGTCAGGCCGATCTCAATGCCATTAACGACCTTAAAATAGGGACGTTAACCATTGCCGTGAGCGACATTATTTCTCGATTCTTGCTAATTCGCCCGTTCCAGAAGTTTAAAGCGCAGTATCCCGGTATTGACCTTACGCTCTTAAATACCACCTCATCTCAGGCATCGAGTTTAGTTAAAAATGCTCAGGCCGATATTGGTTTTGTTATCGCCAAAGAGCAGCACAACGAGTCATTGTATTTCACTAAGCTCCAAGAGCTTTCTTGGTGTGCGCTTGGCGATGGGTTTGACATCCAAGACTCTGATGCAGAGCTCACATTGATTCTACTGGGTCATGATACGAGAACCCGTGACTTCATTGATGAAGGTTTACCGAGCCTTAATCTACCTAGTTATAGGGTGATGGAAGTAGGGAGTGTCGACGCTCAAATCGACTGGGCAGAAGCTGGCTTTGGTGTGGCGATTGTCCCAGAGTTCGCGGTATCCACCAAGCATCATCTGAATTCAAAAGTGACACCATTGACCAACTTCTCGAGCACCAGCCTTGGTTATATTGTTCGGCAGAACCAAGTCTTGTCGAAAGCAACCAAGCAGTTGTTAGGTTGGGTGAATGATGAGATTATTTCATTGCAAAACAAATAAATACAATCATTAAGTTTGATTCAATCAGCCCACATCGCGTGGGCTTTTTTGTCGCTGAAAAGCCTAGTTTTTACTGAATCAATAATCTTTGGAACAAACTAGCGCTCACCATCAACTATTCGTCCCGCAAATCAGAGTTTCAAAATTCATCGTTGACAAAGTTTGATAATCAAACTAAATTTCAACCAATTACTTTGACTGTCAAATTACTTGTCAATCAAAGGGCTTTTATTTACAACGATCATCTAACCACAAACATCAGCTAAGGACGCCATTTTGAGTTTTCCAACACGTCACCAACACAACTTTTCTTCACATAACAGCCAAGGTGAGAAACGCACGTTCTATGTCTTGTTATTGACCGTCGTTACCATGGTTGTTGAGATCGTTGCGGGCACTATTTATGGCTCTATGGCATTACTTGCCGATGGTTGGCACATGGGGACGCACGCCGCAGCGTTTGGTATCACCTTATTTGCATACCGATATGCGAAGAAACATGCCGAGAGCGAACGTTTCTCTTTTGGTACTGGCAAAGTCAGCGTGCTAGGGGGCTATACCAGCGCGATTGCGTTAGGGATTGTGGCATTGTTGATGTTGGTGGAATCGGTGCATCGTTTGTTTAACCCACAAGCGATTCAGTTCAATGAAGCGATCATCGTTGCTTGTATTGGTTTAACTGTGAATGTGGTGAGTATGTTTTTACTTGGCGATCACCATCATGATCACGGACATGGCCACGGTCATTCACATAGCCATGAGCATGAGAGCGACCATGGTCATAAAGATGGCGAGCATCACGGACACCATCATGATCACAACCTACGCGCAGCCTACATGCATGTGTTGGCAGATACTCTAACTTCGCTGCTTGCGATTGTTGCGCTGCTATTTGGTAAGTTTTACGGTTGGAACTGGTTAGATGCAGCAATGGGAATGGTTGGCGCATTCGTGATTGCCAAGTGGACGATGAACCTTATGAAACAAACCAGTCCAATCCTGCTGGATGAGAATATCGACCAAGATTATCGTGACTCAGTGACCGAAACCTTAACGCCTTATGCGTCGGTCACCGATTTCCATATGTGGAAGGTTAGTGGGCATCACTATTCAGCAGCGATTACTCTTGAATCAAACAGTGATAAAACCGTCTCTGAATATAAACAAATGCTCGCCAAGTTTGATAAGATTAATCATCTTACTCTTGAAGTGCATTCAAACGACCATGCGAAATATAGAACAGCTTAACCAAATACTGACTGAGTTCTACGATAAAATGTCTTCGTGGGAGCAGTCTGTTGTCAAAGAGACGGGTTATTCCCTGGCTCAAGTACACACCATTGAAGTACTTGGTATGCATGGCGCGTTAAGAATGAAAGAGCTCGCTGAAAAGTTGGGCATCACCACGGGCACACTTACCGTTCAAATCGAAAAGCTAGTTAAAGCCGAATTGATTGAACGCCATGAACACCCAACGGACCGTCGTGCAATTGTGGTGGCATTAACTGATGAAGGTCAGAAGATCCACGTCCACCATAACCAACTTCACTTGAATTTGGTTAATGAGCTGACGCAAGACATCGATGAAGACGAGAAAGCGGTGTTATTGAAGTGCCTAACCAAGATGGTGAAAGCGTTTTAGCAACCTTAAGTTCGCAGCCTAACTTATTAGCCGCAAAGCGATTGATTAAGAAATCTAAAAATGGACCTGACTCGAATTGAGTAGGTCCATTTTTTTCGCCATTTACGCTGACTGTACAATCACCAATCGATGGATTTACTGTTTAAAAAACAAGTCAAAACCTCCAATATTGCGCTTCGTTCTTGCGCCTCTTATGAGCCAAAAAAGTGTCATTTCTAACCATCAGGTCAATAATAGTCCAAAGTGTTTTAATTCAAAGCCTTACATAGCAAGGTGTTCAAGCCCTCACACTCCGTCAAATAGCTGTCTCTCACTTTTATCATTCAACTAATGTACATGTAATAAATTTGTGTTATTGATAAATTTAACTTTAGTTGGCTGTTTCATTTGCTGTTTAAATGCAATTAAGAACGTCATAGCTAGTGGACTTAGAAGCCACAGTTTTAGACGCTCATTATCGATATAAAAACCATAACAATAATCAGGTCGCGCAAGTTGGATATCCATTCTTTGATGCGATTTATTTAGATACTCATAGTTAATTTAGTAAAGACGAGCCACGTATATGAACATAAAGAAAAAGCTCTATTCGTTGGGGATGTTCTCCATCTTCGGCATGATTTCACTGCTGTTTACCACATCACAATTTGCAGACACCACCGCTCAAATGAGTGAAGCCAAACAAATAACCAAAGAACTTGAAGTGCGTTTGCTCAACCTTCGCCGTAACGAGAAAGATTTCTTGCTGCGTAGCGATATGAAATACCTCGACAAGTTCGACGTAAACTACAACAAATTCTTAGCGTCTGAATCTGAGCTAGATACAGTGCTCAGTGATTTAGGTTTAGCCAACAGCACACACCTACGTGAAGACATCGAAACTTACCACACCAGCTTTGTTAATCTAGTAAAAGCGAGCGAAGTCTATGGTCTAGCACGTGACAAAGGCATGTTAGGCCAGTTTCATGTTTTGCTCGATGACATCAGTGCGACAGCCAGTGCGGAACAAAAAATCGAACTTTACCTGTTCAATGACTTAATTGAGAAGGGAGAGTTTGACCCGAGTGTTCTTTCTATAACTTCGAATATGAGTAGCTCAGCGGCTTTGATTGACGCTGCTCGCCAAGTGGTTGAGCAAAAGCGCGTGATCGGTTTGAAGCATAACGAAGGCCTGCTAGGCGAAGCGCGTTCTGGTTCACACGCTATCGAGACTCAGTTTAAAGAGTTCTCGGCGGTGCTAGACCAACAAACGCAGCAAGAGATGGACAAACTATCGCTGATCAACAACATCCTTTGCGTCACACTACTTGTGTCGATCATTTTGTTCAGCTGGTTAATCGTCCGTTCTATCATTGGTAAAATTGAGTCACTGCTTTCGGTTATCCGTAATATCGTTAACTCAAACGACGTGTCTATTCGCTCTCACCTAGATGGTAAAGACGAACTCAGCACGCTAGGCCAATACTTCAACCAATTGCTTGACCAACTTGAAGGGCTTATCGCGGCCTCTCAATCTAAATCACTGCAACTGACACAAAGCACGTCGAACATGCATGACGAGCTAGAGTCTGTCATCAAACAGTTTGAAGTTCAAGCTAACCATACCTCAACCATGACAACGTCAGTTCAAGAGATGGTACTCACCATTGGCGAGATCTCAGAAAGCACATCGGTTGCGGCTGAAGGTGTACATCAAGCGAAAGTGAATGCCGATAAAGGACGTGAAGTGGTGGTTGAAACCATCAGCAATATCACCCAGTTGTCTGAACGTCTTTCAAGCAGCCAAGATTCGATCAGCTCACTGAACCATCATGTTGACCAAATCGGCGATGCAGTAAACATCATCCAAGGTATTGCAGAACAAACTAACCTATTGGCATTGAACGCAGCCATTGAAGCTGCACGTGCGGGTGAACAAGGTCGTGGCTTCGCAGTAGTTGCCGATGAAGTACGCGCACTAGCAAGCAGGACTCATCAATCGACCACAGAAATAACCTCAGTGGTGAGTGCGATTCAAAGCCAGATGCAGGCGTCGATGACAGAGATTGGCGAATGTAATCAACAAGGCCAACTAACGTTGAAAGACTCAGAAGAGCTGGATGCAAGCTTGCAACTTATCTTGAGCGATATGGAAAGCATCCAAGGTAATTCAGAACGTATTGCCTCAGCGATTGAGGAGCAGGGTGCAGTAATGGCGCAAGTGAGCGACTCAATCACTGAGCTGAACACTATCTCGAACGACAATAACGCTTCGGCGCAGCATTGCTTAGTTGAAGTGGACAAGGTAGCAGAGCAAGCGAACGACATGGACCAAGCGGTCGCACAGTTCAAGACTTCGTAAACATTCAGAAGACACTAAACCAAAGGCGCGGATCATCTGCGCCTTTTTTGTGTCTGAAATTCAATTAGATAAATGACAAGAATAAAAAACGGCCCGATCTGGGGGAAGATCTGGGCCGTTATATTACGTATTTAAAGGGGAATTACTTATTTCGGCCTTCCAGCACATCCAGTGCCATTTCAACCGCTTTATCAATATTGTCGCATCCCGCTAACTTACCTGAGCTGATAGGACCAAGCACATTAGCGTATAACGAGAGCTGCTTGTTAAATGGCAGGCTCAACTGCTCATATAAACGCTGGCGAATCTCGGCATGTTGCTCAGGAGCGTGAGCAGCAAGGCTTTTCAAAGTGTCATAAACAAGAGTGGTGGTAGTGTTCATTCGTCTCTTTATCATTAAGTGGGAGGCGCTTATTTTATAATCTTTTCAGGTTCGTTTACTGTGATATAAGTCATACAATATTATTAATGTGTTTATCTTTTGAATCTAATGAGAATAAGGCATTCCAAAATAGACTTAAGTATCTGTGAAATATAACTAAAATAATGACAGACTATCGAACACACAAACGAATTGGCGCGTTTCTGGCAAACGGTTAAATCTATAGGAAGAGGAACAACATGCACTACGACGTATTCAACGGAGACGCAGATGGCATAATCGCGTTGTTACAGCTGCGATTAAGTGAGCCAAGAGAGAGCGTGCTCATTACTGGTGTAAAGCGTGATATTAAGTTGGTCTCTCAAGTTGTTACTCAAACTATGGAGCCGGGTAAGCAAGGTGATGTTTCTTCCGTTACCGTTTTAGATGTGTCGATGGAGAAAAACCTGCAAGCATTGCACTCACTGCTAGACGCCAACATCAAGGTATTTTATTGCGATCACCACCGAACAGGGGATGTCCCAACTTCTGATCATTTAGATACTCTGATTGATACCGCGCCAGAGAGCTGCACGAGCTTGCTGATTAACCAGAAGCTGAATGGTGCGCATGTGGCTTGGGCAATCGCAGCTGCCTTTGGCGACAATCTAAAAACGGTGGCGGCGCGGCTAGCGGATGAAAATGGATTCGATCAACCTCAAACCGAGTTTTTAGAAGAACTAGGTAGCTTGGTTAACTACAACGGTTACGGTTCGTCACTCAGTGATTTGCATTTCACGCCAGCTGAGCTCTACAAAACCCTTTATCAATACTCGAATCCGTTTGATCTTTTGGATGATAAAGACTCTGTGTTTTATCGACTACGAGCTGCTTATCAAAATGATCGCCAGCAGTTATCAAACCTTGCTCCTGTTTATGAAAGTGAAGTCGCACGTGTGTTTGAACTACCGGGTGAGACTTGGGCAAGGCGCATCAGTGGCGTATTTGGTAATGAAATCGTTAATCAAGATCCAAACCGAGCGCAAGCAGTATTAACGAAAAACCAAGATGGCGAGTCTTACACGGTGAGCTTACGAGCACCACTATCAAACAGAACGGGTGCAGACGAAATTTGCTCAAGTTTTGCAACGGGCGGAGGAAGAAAAGCAGCCGCTGGAATTAATCAACTTAATGAACTTGAGAAGGTGAATTTTATTTCACTATTGAATGCATATTATTCATCTGGTGCCGAGGGTTAACTGAAAAATTCCTGAGGTATACATCCAAAATTCCACAAATTCTTGCTCCTATATTCCGTTATACGTGTGCATTGCTAGCACATGTATTATGGCTATATCCAGGCTATTTTAGTGATGTCACTCGCAATGGTATCTGGTCTGAGTTCAGTAATTACGGCGTGTTTGGGGTGATTTTTTACAATTTAAAGTCCATTTTTTCCTATTGGTGATGTTTTATATTTTTGGTTAATTATCTTAGTGAATTAAGGTTGATTAAATATTTGCATGGTCAATGCATTCAGCCGAAAATAACAGTTTTTAGCATTTCAATTTGAATGAAAAGTCAAAATCATATTGATTCTAATATTCAATCTGTGACTTAAAATCACAAGTTAAATCAAAGGTCGTTATTTCCTATAAATTCCATTACTTCTCTATAAATATTCATGATTACAATGAATTGGTTCGGTTGTGATTGGCACAGCTGTTAAGTAAGGAAGTGGGACTAATGTTGAAACGTAAAGCTCTACAATTAGCAGTATCGGTCGGCATGGCGGCTATGTCTGGCGCTGTTTATGCGAATGGTTCAGATATGACGAATCCAGACTCTGGCGTCGTGGTTGGCTATTGGCATAACTGGTGTGACGGTGGCGGCTACCAAGGTGGTAATGCGCCATGTGTGACGTTGGATGAAGTGAACCCAATGTACAACATCGTGAATGTGTCATTCATGAAGGTCTACGATGTGGCTGATGGTCGAATCCCAACTTTTAAACTGGACCCAACCATTGGGCTTTCAGAAGAACAATTTATTGACCAAATCTCGGAACTCAACAAGCAAGGTCGCTCTGTGCTCTTGGCTTTGGGTGGTGCGGATGCACACGTAGAGCTAGAAACCGGTGATGAAAGAGCCTTTGCTGATGAGATTATCCGTCTAACTGAGCGTTACGGTTTCGATGGCCTAGACATCGACCTTGAACAAGCAGCCGTAACCGCAGCAAACAACCAAACCGTGATTCCAGATGCACTTAAGCTAGTGAAAGATCACTACCGTGCAGAAGGTAAAAATTTCCTTATTACTATGGCGCCTGAGTTCCCGTATCTAACGACAGGTGGCAAGTACGTTCCTTATATCGATAATCTAGAAGGCTACTACGACTGGATTAACCCACAATTCTACAACCAAGGTGGCGATGGTATCTGGGTGGAAGGCGTAGGTTGGATTGCTCAAAACAACGATGCGTTAAAAGAAGAGTTCATCTACTACATTTCTGATTCTCTTATCAACGGAACGCGTGGTTTCCACAAGATCCCACATGACAAGCTCGTGTTTGGTATTCCTTCAAGTATCGATGCCGCAGCGACAGGTTTTGTGCAAGAGCCACAAGATTTATACGACGCATTTGATAGCCTAACGGCGCAAGGCCAACCGCTACGTGGTGTGATGACTTGGTCTATCAACTGGGACATGGGCACCAACAAAAACGGTCAACAATACAACGAGCAGTTCATTAAAGACTACGGCCCGTTTGTACACGGTCAAGTAACGCCACCACCAGTCGAGGGTGAGCCCGTTCTTAAAGGTGTCGAAAATACGCGTGTTCTTCACGGAACAACATTTGATCCTATGGATGGCGTGACGGCAACAGACAAAGAAGACGGCGATCTAACGTCATCAATCGATGTTGAAGGTTACGTTGAAACCAGTGTTATCGGCACTTACGTTCTAACTTACCGAGTGAAAGACAGCGATAACAACGAAACCACTAAAGCGAGAACGGTAGAGGTTTACAGCCAGAAGCCAGTATTTAATGGTGTGTCTGACACGACTGTTGTGTTGGGAACTGCGTTTGATGCAATGGCAGGCGTGACGGCGAATGATGCAGAAGATGGAGACCTGACAAGCACCATCACACACACTGGCAGTGTCGATGTAAATGAAATCGGCAACTACACACTTGTGTATAGCGTAACAGACAGCGCGAACCAAACTGTAACCGCTGACCGTAAGGTATCTGTCACTGATGGTTCTAACTGTGCTGCCCCATGGGATGCCGACACCGTTTATGTTGAAGGTGACCAAGTATCTCATGACGGTTCAACGTGGGGAGCAGGGTGGTACACTCGCGGCGAAGAACCTGGAACGACAGGTGAGTGGGGCGTTTGGAGAAAAGTTTCAGATTCTTCTTGTGGTGGTAACCCAGATCCGGGCGATGACTTAGAGCTTGCTGTTTCAGGGCTTCAATCAGAATATGCGCCAGATAACGGCAATGTTCGTTTAGATCTAACACTGACATCAAATGAAGCGTTAGATGTTACCGCTATGGTGATCAACAGTGCAGGTACTGTGGTTGAGCAAACTAAGGTTAACGTAACGGACAGCCGCGCCATTACCATCGACTTATACGATGTAGCGGAAGGGCAATATGGACTTGAAGTGGTCGGTAAAGCATCTGACGGTGAAATGGTGATGGTAAACGATTCGTTCGCTGTTAAAGACGGTGGTGGTACAACACCTCCTCCAGGTGATTATCCTCCATATGAAGCGGGCACCAACTACGCAGCGGGTGACATTGTGGTCGGCAGCGATAATGGCTTGTACGAGTGTAAGCCTTGGCCATACACGGCATGGTGTGCAAGTGCGTCTTACGCTCCAGCTGATAGCCAATATTGGCAAGATGCTTGGACAAAGCTGTAGTCATATAGCTAAACGCTAGTTATATAAAGTAGACGATCAAAGAGAGGCCATTGTGCCTCTCTTTTTTATTTGGGTAATTTCAAACCTATAAAGCAACCTAAAAAGGTGTGATCTTCGCTATAGATTTAACCAACTTTACCGAAGTTAAACGTTACTCTCACGGTAAATGACCTATGAACGATTAAAGTAATGTGCGGTGCAAATACTATGAAGTGTTACTGTAACAGTGGCTGTAACCATATGTGTAACAATGGGATTTGTATATGTAATGGCAAAGATTTCTTAACGGGGTTGTATGGTTGTTAGTCGATATATGACTTTTCTAAATGATTTAATTTCGAGCTTAACGCTTATTTATGGGCTAAATTGGTGATGTGTGCTGTTTTTTGTGTCTATTTGTAACCCGTTTCATTATAAAAATGCTACTTAGTGTGTAAAATTTAGATAAGGTGGATCTTTTGAGTTTCAATTGTAACCGGTTACAATTGCTGTGGCTTTAATCACGGTGTGATTTAAATGTCTTCGTTAACATGATTCCAAGATCATTTAAACGTTAGGTCCTGAAATGTACGTTACGAATACACGTGTCTGGGAAAGTCCAGAAATTACTTCTTTCAATCGACTACGAGCACACACGCCACTATCTAGTTGGCGTAGTGAATTTTGTGCTCAGGTTGGAGGTATAAGCTCATCGGTAATGAGCCTAGATGGAGAATGGGATTTTTCATTATTTCCGTCTCCTGATTCTGTTCCTGAAAACTGGATGGCAGATGAACAACTTCCGAGTCAGAAAATTACAGTTCCAGGTAACTGGCAGTTACAGGGGCATGATTTCCCAATTTATACCAATGTGAAATACCCATTTCCATGCAACCCTCCATTTGTTCCAAAAGAGAATCCAACAGGTTGTTATCAGACGACTTTTGAACTACCTGAGAATTGGGAGCAAGAGTCGCAAACGCGAGTCATTTTCGATGGGGTAAATAGTGCATTTTACGTTTGGTGTAATGGTGAGTTTGTAGGTTACTCACAAGATAGTCGCCTTGCTGCTGAGTTTGACCTTACTCCATATCTAACCGAAGGCAATAACACATTATCCGTCAAAGTTCTTCGTTGGTGTGATGGCAGTTACATGGAAGGTCAGGACATGTGGTGGATGAGTGGTATTTTCCGCTCTGTTAGTCTACTCAATAAACCAGTTCGCCACATTAAAGACGTAAAAGTGACGCCAGACCTTGATGCAGCTTATAGAGATGGTGAGCTGAAAATCAATGTCGATACCATGAATGGTGACGGCTTGTCGGTTAAAACCTCACTGTATGATGGTGAGAAAGAAATTGCGTCAAATGTTACGGAAGTCGGTACGGCGCCAGTCGATGAAAAAGGCGGATACAGCGAACGTTGTTTCGCCACGTTAAAGACAAACAATCCAAAGAAGTGGAGTGCTGAAGCTCCAAACCTTTACCGCCTGGTTGTGAGCTTAGTGACAAGTGAAGGTGATGTGATTGAGTGTGAAGGCTACGATGTCGGTTTTCGAAAAATCGAAGTCATAGGGGGTCAGTTGTGCATCAATGGTCAAGCACTGATGATTCGTGGTGTAAACAAGCACGAGCACGATCCAACAACAGGTCATGCAGAAAGCCTTGAACGTGTAGAGCAAGATTTAAAACTGATGAAACAGCATAATTTTAATGCTGTCCGCTGCTCTCATTACCCTAACCAGCCTGGCTTTTACAGCCTGTGTGATCGCTTAGGTTTATACGTTGTCGATGAAGCGAACATTGAAACTCACGGCATGACACCAATGGGACGAATTGCCGATGATCCTCAATGGGCGAGTGCTTTCTTAGAGCGAATGACCCGCATGGTGGAGCGAGACTTTAATCACCCTAGTATCATTATTTGGTCACTTGGCAATGAGTCTGGTTATGGCTCAAACCATAACGCGATGTATCAGTGGACCAAACGAGTCGATCCTTCTCGTGTTATTCAGTATGAGGGAGGCGGTTCTAACACAAGCGTCACCGATATTATCTGTCCTATGTATGCTAGAACCGACGCTGATCAAGAGCATACCAATGAACCTAAACTTTCATTAAAGAAATGGGTTGGTATTGGTGATGAAAACCGTCCAATCATCTTGTGTGAATACGCGCATGCTATGGGTAATAGCCTTGGTGGCTTCGCAGAGTATTGGGATGCATTTAGAGCTCACCCACGTCTACAAGGTGGCTTTATTTGGGATTGGGTCGACCAAGGGCTAGATAAAATCAGCGAAGATGGTGTTCATTACTGGGCATATGGTGGCGATTTCGGTGACGAAATTAACGACCGTCAGTTCTGTATTAATGGCTTAGTCTTTCCTGACAGAACACCACACCCTACATTATTCGAAGCAAAACGGGCTCAGCAACCATTTAGTTTTGAACTTGTATCTTCACAACCGCTTGCAATTAAAGTGACCAGTGAACATTTGTTTGTTGATACGGCTCACCACAGCTTAGATTGGACAGTCATTGATGATAAGGGGGCTGTCATTAGAAGTGGTGAATTGAGCCTAAATCTACCAGCTCAACAGACGCAGCTGATTGAATTAGATTCTGAGTTTGGACTGCTTAATGCTGAGGCTCATCTTAATGTCGCTATTCGATTGCAGCAAGATACTAACTGGGCTAATGCTGGACATATTGTTGCGGAACATCAGGCTACATTAGGCAAAAAACTTCAGCTTGAAGTCGTTGAGAGCAAAATATTTGTACCCGCTAAATTCGAACAGGTTGATGGCGGGCTGCGTGTCACGGCAGCGGATAATCAATGGTATATCAATGCGACCACCGGTGAAGTGGAAAGTTGGAAAAAAGCGGACCGTGAACAGCTGCTTTCTCCAATTCGCGATAACTTCTTCCGAGCACCACTTGATAACGATATTGGTGTGAGTGAAGTCGACCGCCAAGACCCAAATGCTTGGATGGTTCGTTGGCAAAATGCTGGATTGTTTGACTTAGAGCACCGCTGTAAGGGTGTTGAGGTTAATGTCGCGATTGGAGAAGTACGTGTGCGACATGCGTATTTTTCAGCCGATAAGTTGGTTTTAACATCTGTTTGGGATTACCGCTTTACGCAGCAGGGTGAGGCTCAAGTATCGGTATCTGTCGATGTTGATGACTCAATGCCACCAATGCCAAGAATTGGCGCTGAAATGCATTTGAGCGAGTGTCCTCAAAGTGTGGCTTGGCTAGGGCGAGGTCCACATGAAAACTATCCTGACCGTAAGGCAAGTGCTGACTTTGGCCGTTGGATTCAACCAATTGTGAGTATGCATACGCCATACATATTCCCGTCTGATAACGGATTACGTTGCGATACCCAACAACTTCAAATCGGTGACATTGAGCTATTAGGTCACTTCTATTTCAGTGTTAGTCAGTACGGGCAGCAACAACTCGCTCGAGCTAAACATACTTATGAACTGGAAAGGCAACCGGGGTTATTTGTTTACTTCGATGGCTTCCATATGGGAGTAGGCGGGGATGATTCTTGGACACCAAGTGTTCGACCTGAATATCGCTTGCTACGCAACCAATATCAATGGAAATTCGTTTTAAAATAACAACTTGAGCTCACCTCCATTGAGGGGTGAGCCACCCTCTGAACTCTGAATTATTTTAACTACAAAGGCTAAGGAGCCTTATATGTCTGAAGGTAGTATATCGATAAAAACAAAATTTTCTTACGGCCTTGGTGCGCTGGGAAAAGACTTCGCTTGTTCCATTATTTACATTTTTCTTATGTTCTATTACACCGATGTGGTTGGTATTTCTGCCGCTTTCGTTGGTACGCTATTTCTTGTCGCGCGATTTGTTGATGCAGTGACAGACCCTGTTATGGGCATGATTGTTGATAACACTCGAACTCGTTTCGGTAAGTTTCGACCTTGGATTGTGATAGGTACGCTCGTCAATTCGGTATTCTTATTGTTGGTATTTAACACCCATAATATTGAAGGGAATATGGTGTATGTGTACGCAACGGTCACGTATATTCTATGGGGTGTAACTTACACAATCATGGACATTCCTTACTGGTCGATGATTCCTTCGATGTCTTCAAAGCGCGTTGAGCGTGAAAAATTAGTGGTTTGGCCCCGTCTGTTTGCTAGTTGTGCATGGACACTAATGGGGACGTACGGACTGTACTTCGTTGGTTTCTTTGGTGGTGAAGACAAGGGTTCTGGGTTTGTATATCTGAGCTTGGCAATTATCGCGGCATTCATAGCGAGCGCGTTGATTACGTTCTTTAACGTCAAGGAACGCATTAAAGATAAGCGTGTATCTACAGACAAATTCACGTTCAAGGATGTAAAAGACATTATTGGCAAAAATGATCAATTGAAGTCACTAATTGGCGTAGTGCTAACGTTCAATATCGCTATTCAGTTGGTTGGCGGCTTTGCTATCTATTACTTCAGTTACGCAATTGGGCGTGAAGATTTGTTCCCAATGTTCGCTTTAGTATCTGGTATGGCTGAAATTGCTGGCGTGTTTTTGTTCCCTAAGCTTTGTAACTTAATCAACCGAAAGTTTATGTGGCTGGTAGCATGTCTGTTCCCGCTGTTATGTAGCTTAATTCTTGTTCTAACGGGTATTTTCGCTCCTGAAAACGGCATCTTAGTCGGTATTGCTGGTGCAGCGCTCAAATTTGGTGGTGGTTTATCAAACGGCCTATCGACAGTGATGTTAGCTGACGTAGTCGATTATGGAGAATACAAAACAGGGCACCGCAGTGAAAGTATTATTTTCTCTATTCAAACCATGCTAGTTAAATTTGCAGGTGCGCTTTCAGGCTTCTTTGTCGGCATTGGATTAACCGCAGTGGGTTATGTTCCTAATATTGAGCAGAGTGAAGAAACTATATTAGGTTTAAGAGCGTTAATGGTTGGTATTCCTACATTGTTAGTATTACTTAGCGCTTATATATACCAAAGAACATATCGCCTGAATGGTGAATATCAAAATATGGTTTTAAAAGAAATTTCTTCTACATAATTATATCCAATAATAAAGGTTAACAATGAAATTAAATAATAAGGCATCTTATTTGATGTGCTCTGCGCTTGCTTTTTCTTCATCGACTATGGCTGGTTATATCGAGCTAGGTAATGAATATGAGAACTGGGGTGACCAAGAGCAACGATCGAATACCATGCCATACATAGCAATGGAATTTAATCCAATCGAAGATTCATCCATGTTTTTGTACGCTAACTTCAGCTACCGCCACATGATTGAGAGTGAAGAGCGAACTTGGAATGACCGTTCTCGACAGGATGTCGCGATTGGTTGGTCCGAGGGATACAAAGACTTTTGGTGGGGGCCTAAATTCCAAATTCGAAATGAAATGTACGCAAATGATACTCGCCGCACAGAATATCGATTTTATAATAATATGGCGTATTACCTAGCAGAAGACCATGAACTTATCTTAGACGGCTTTATTGCACCTGTTGGTGTTAGAAATCGACCTCGTGGTGAAGACTGTGTTGGTGAAAATGGCTGTCAGGACGAGGCTAACGACGATTTAAGAACCAGCTATACGGACTATTATCACGAGCTAGATTTTGGTGTTCGCTCTCGTTTAGCTTACGACAAAACATTGCAACTAACGTTATATAGTGAAGTTAGTAAGCAAAGTGAGTTCGAAGGGGATAACCGTGCTTGGGAAGAAGAGAAGCGCGTAGAATGGCAAGTTCGTATGAACTACACACAAACATTTAACGACCTCACTGTAACGCCTTTTGTGCGCTATACCTTCTACCGAAATGCAGAGAGTGTTGATTACGGTGATAAAGACGAACTGCGAATTCGAGCGGGCTTCTGGGGTGATTACAAAATAGATGATAAGTCTAAGTTTGTATTTGAAACCTATTACCAAACTGAAGACAAAGAAAACTTTGAGCAGGATTGGAACCAAAATCAATGGGAAGATGATTATTTCTTTGTGAAACTTGGATATCGCCGTTCTTTCTAATTAATTCTGAATATATCCTAAATCTATACGATTATTAAATTAATAATATCGAGATGTGAAATGAGAAAAATATTATTATCAATGGCAGTCGCATCAATACTGTCAGTGCCGAGTTATGCCCAAACACTAGATGTGGAAATTGAAAATACCAAACAAACAATACACAGCTTTGGTGCTTCGGATGCTTGGTCTATTAACTCAACAATTAATAAGTGGCAGAAAAAAGGGGACGATGCAGCTATCGACCACCTCGCTGACTTATTATTTTCTACTGACAAAGGCATTGGTTTAACAGCGTGGCGATTTAATATAGGTGCAGGTAGTACCGAGCAAGGTGATGGTAGCTTTATTCGTGATCCTCTTCGCCGTGCGGAACTATTGGTACCTGAGCCGGGTGGCGCGATAGACACGACTAAGCAGCAAGGACAAATTCGTTTCATGCAAGAGGCTCATCAACGTGGTGTAGATAACTTTATCGCGTTTTCTAATAGCCCACCACACTACCTAACAAAAAACGGCTTAACACACCCAACAGCAGCGGATGACCTTGGCTCTACTAACCTTAAGCCTGAAAATGTGGATGCATTCTCCGACTTTTTGGTTGAAGTGTTGACCTATCTACGTAGTGAAGACGTAGGGATTCCGGTTAATTACATCAGCCCAATTAACGAGCCGACGTGGGAGTGGGAAGGGCAGACTCAAGAAGGCAACCGCTACAATATGCAAGAAGTCAAAGCAGTATACCGTAGCTTAGATAAAAAGCTGACCGAAGCGGGTATTCGTAGCGACATTCATATTGATGGCGGTGAAGTGGTCGAATTCACTGCAGCACTTCGAGATGCTTATAAGCGTAACTTTGATGGTACATCTCAAACTAATGGCATGAACTCTCGTGGTGTTGGCTTGTACCGAAACTACATTGATGAACTGTTAGGGGATCCTGAAATTAGAGACATCATTGGTAACCAAATCTCGGTACATGGGTATTTTTCTGATGCTTGGCCAGACCGCCTAGGCAAACTGCGTGATATGACATATGGAAATTTGCAGGATGTGTCTCCAGGTGCAGAAATTTGGATGAGCGAAATGAGCATATTGGGCGATGGCGGTTATTCTCGTGACTTTGATGGTCACGGCTTTGAGGCTGATGATATGGATTATGCGTTACATGTGGGACGTATCATGCATCGAGATCTGACTCGTTTGAACGCATCAGCATGGCATTGGTGGTTAGGCTTGACACCATATGACTACAAAGATGGCATGGTGAAAATTGACCCATCGTTAGAAGCTAATACGGTAGAAGATTCGAAAATGATGTGGACTGTCGGTAACTTCAGTCGCTTTGTTCGCCCGGGTTATCAGCGTGTAGAACTGAGTGGGGTAGACAACCTTGATGGCTTGATGGCATCGGCTTATGTCAGTCCAACACAAGATAAAGTGGTGATTGTTGCCGTTAATACGAGTGATAAGGTAGAGAATGTTTCTATTAACTTAGAAGGCGTTGTTAATTCTGCCACTTATACAACACACATTACCAATGCGCAGCATGATTTGGCGTTGGTTGAATTAGAAAAAGAACAAGACGATTACCTTGTACCTCCGCGCTCAACGGTGACATTTGTTGGCTCACTATAACGTAAAATTTAGCTAGTAATAATAAAGAAACCCCAGTCTGAATAAGGCTGGGGTTTCTTTTATAAACAGAATGCGAGAATAAGAGCCTAAAGACAAGCTTGTATTCAGTGTTGATTCTCTAACAAATCATAGGTTAATTGTTAGGTGAAGCAATGGAATTGCGGCTCACCAGTGTAGGAAGGTAAAGGTTTCCTTTATGCTCGTGAGGAGACTTTTCTACCAACTGGATAGACAGCTTTGCCGCTTGGCTCGCCATGATTTGTACTGGGTAACGAACGGTGGTCAGAGTTGGCTGTAAATAGCTGGCTATCATGGCATCATCAAACCCGATGACAGAGACATCTTCTGGTACACGTAGGTTGTTTTCTTTAAGCACTGAAATGGCACCTGCAGCCATTAAATCGTTGTATGTCGCGATAGCGGTAAACGGCTCATTCTTCGCTAATAAATTTCGCATCGCATCTGCGCCGCCAATCTCATTCGGTTCACCGGACACCACCAGAGCCTCCGAGTAGGGCAGTTGGTTCTTCTCCAGTTCAGAACGATAGCCCAGTTTCCTATCTATTGAGTCATCGATATTATGAGAGGAAGCTAAGTAACCAATTCTCTTATGGCCAAAGCGAATTAGGTGGCTTAATGCTAGGCTGCTGCCTCGAATGTTATCTAAAGCGATACAGCGTTCCGCTATCTCTGGAATATAACGGTTAATAATGATAAGCCCAGGGATCTGCTTCGAAAAATCAATTAGTTCTTGGTCCGATAGGCCTTTGCTATGAATAACGAGATGTTCGCACTGATTATTTATCAACAGTTCGATGGCTTCTCTTTCATAGGTTTCATTGTGGTAACCGTGCGTAATCAAGATATGCTTTTTGTGTTCACGTGCGATTTCGTCAATGGCTTGAACCATAGCACCATAAAATGGATTTGATACGTCTGCTACTAACACACCAATGGAAGACGAAGTTTTATTCGCAAGAGCTCTTGCATTCGCATTTGGGCGATAATTCAATCTTTCCATCGCTTCGTGCACAGCTTTCGTTGCTGTTTCGCTCGTATGTGGGAGTTTATTTATTACTCTCGATACGGTAGCAACGGATACTTTAGCTTCTTTCGCGACGTCTCTTATGTTGGCCATAATGTTCTTTATGTTGAGTGTGTTGTAACAGTTTTCATCGTAGTGCTTCGGGTCCTTTAGAGGGGAACGCCTTGTACGGTTTAAACTTTTCCGTTGGTACGTATAGTAGCAATATACGAGGCTGAGTCCATATGTTTACTTTGCTGATTGATGTTTAGTTTTTGTGTTTCAAACCTTGCATTTGTTTTGCTTTTTCTACCACCTTTCTTCTGACTCTAGGGTATTTTCGTTCCACTATTACGACCGTTTGAGAATACTATCGTTATAGAATCAGAGCTCAATATTAGTCAAAACTGTTTTGCGTTAGTTCATTTTACTAATGGATAAATGGACTATTTATTTTATGTCTTAGGTTGTATTGCTCTAGATCAAAATAGGAGTGATTATCAATTGTATTACTTGTTAAGAAATAGCACTATGCGCTCATTGAATTTTCTATATTGTTAATATTTGCATAATGAATCTTGCTCAAGTCGACCTCAATCTACTCGTTATTCTTAAACACCTTCTTGAAGAGAAGCACGTTTCCAACACGGCGTTGGCACTGGATATGAGCCAACCTACGGTGAGCCGATCTCTGCAAAAACTGCGTACCGTTTTCAATGATGACCTACTGGTGCGAGCGGCTTATGGCTATGAGTTAACGCCAAAAGCAGAAGCCATTAAGCAAGATCTCAACTCGGTCCTGACACGTTTAGAAAAGCTGGTGCATGGCGATGTATTCGAGCCGAAAAGTAGTGACAGTACGGTTCGCTTCTTTGGTTTAGTGCCTAATGTCGCGCACTTGTTGCCGAAGGTAGTTGCGGAGATACGCCAACAAGCGCCGAACATGATTGTTGATATCGACTCGATTCCTAAACGACACTTTGAGCCTTTGTTATCCGGTGATGCGCACTTTGTGTTGTCGACCCATGAGCCGTTAAGTTCAGAGCAAAATTTGTATAGAATGTTCGTGATTAGCCGCGATTACCGTTTGTTGATGAGTAAAAATCATCCTTTGGCGGACAAAGAGATCACCGTTGATGACTTGTTGAATAGCCAACTTGGTCAAATCTCACTGCAAGGGGATAAGAAGCTCTCGATCGAAAGTCGATTTAAAGATCTTGGCTTAATTGATAAGCAGCGCCAACTCTCCATTCCAATTCAGCTTTCCAATTTTAACGTTGCACCGGATATGGCTGAAGCAACCGACATCATCTTTCATTTACCGACACCTTTTGCTCAACAAGCCGCTAAGCAAAGAGATCTGGTTTGTAAACGTGTGCCTAAAGCGTTGCGCCACCCATCAGAAGACGTCTATTTATATTGGCATAAGCGCTTTCATAACGACCCGATGTGTCGCTGGGTTCGCAATATATTCAAAGAGCTTTATACATAATTCATCTATAAGGTGAATGAAACTTATGAATATCTATCAAGTTGAATATAGATCTCTTTCATTATTTGAATGATGAATAACGAGAATCGATTTTTGGTATGAAACTTTCGTTGATAAGAATGGTAGCTGGTTGTTTAATGCAAACCATTATCATTACTAATCACATATAAGAATGAATATCATGTCTGAGAGATCTCTTTTGATTCGCAAACCTTTATCGATCGCAGTCGCTGTTATTTGTACCTCACTTTCAGCTAACGTGTTAGCGCAAGAAGAAGCGCAAGCAACAGATGAAAAAATGGTTGTTACGGCAACTCGTACCGAGATGGCACTAAAACAAGCGCCAGCTTCAATGTCGGTTATCACCGCGCAAGACATTGAAGACAGCCCTGGTATTACTTTGGCTGACATCGTTGCTGAATCAACGAGTGTTGAGTCTGATTTTGATAGCACACGTGCTGGTCGTCAGATGATCTCTATTCGTGGTATGGATTCAGACTACACACTTATCATGGTGAATGGTCGCCGTCTAAGCTCTGCAAGTGCCATCATCCGTGGTAACGATTTCGACCTATCAACTATTCCTGCTGATTCAATTGAACGTGTTGAAATTATCCGTGGCCCAATGTCTGCACTTTACGGTTCAGATGGTATGGGCGGTACAATCAACATCATCACTAAGGCTCCAGAAAACGATTGGAGCTCTACACTGAGCATGGACTCGTCATCTCCAATGGATGGCAACGGTGGCCAAGAGCAGTCTGTTGGTTTTACTACTTCTGGTGCGTTGATTGAAGATGAGCTGTTCGCGCGAGTTTCTGTTAACCAAACAAGCCGTAACGCTTGGCAACCATATTCTGGTACACACAGCTCTGGCTACGATCGTGAAGATATTACAGCTTTAGAAGACCGTGACACGCTAAGCATGCTTGCAAGCCTGACATGGCATGCAACAGATAACCAAACCATCGATTTCGATTTTGGTTACAGCGACGACGAGCGTAATTCTGCGGCTGAAAGTTCAAGCTCTGTTATTGAGTCTGACACGCGTGTTGTGCGTAATAGCCAAGCGATTACACACAGTGGTTTTTGGAGCTGGGGTGACACGCAAGTACGTTACTCACGCGAAAATGTGACTGACAATGATGCGGCTGATCTGGGTAATAACTTCAGCAGCGACATCGAAGAGTTAACTCAGATTGTTGAAGCGTCTGCGACTACTTATCTTGGTGAAAGCCATACGCTAACGTTTGGTATGGATTACCAACTGAGCGAGCTGACGAACAAAGAGAACCTAGTGAGTGGTTCGTCTGAAGCTTACCAAGGTGCACTGTTTGTACAAGATCAATGGTTAATGACGGATCAACTAACGGCAACCATTGGTGGTCGTTTAGATAAACATGAACTGTACGGTGAAGAGTTCAGCCCACGTGTGTACTTGGTACACCAAACAACGAATGACCTGATCATCAAGGGTGGTGTGGGTAAAGCATTTAAAGCACCAACATTGACTCAAAACCAATCTGACTATCAGGTACCAAGCTGTAAGGGTGGCTGTGCGTTAGTTGGTAATGAAGATCTAAGCCCAGAAACAAGCTTAAACTACGAGTTGGCGGCGGTTTACACTCAACCTCGTTGGAACATCGAAGCGGCATTGTTCCGAAATGAGATTAATGACCTGATTGAAAGAACGGAAGGTTACTGTCCAGAAGGCGGTGATTGGAACGAAAGTGCTCGTCAATGTGAAAACCCAGACGGCACACCAACGGGTCACGGCTAGAGCATTTT
>NZ_JBFRRH010000072.1:0-3471 GCF_041472995.1 Vibrio sp. 10N.261.46.A3
TTATAATGATCTTGCCGTGGCACAGAGTCCTTATCTTTTGATTTTTGCGGGTTGCTGCCCTATTATTCAACTTCTCAAATGAAAGTGCATAGATATGAACAAATGCCTCCAAAGACAGGTTATAAGCGATTACTCACGAGTTATGAAACACGAGTAACTTCTGCGACTCGCCTTGAGGATTTGCTGGAGCGACACCGCTTTGGCGGTCAACACCACCAAAGCCGGCAATCCATAAAGGTGGTTAATGGCCTTTTGGTTGAACGAACCTATCGAGAGTGCCACACCGAGAAAGAGGGTGAGTAATGAAAGAGACGCACCCAGCTTCGATACAATCCCTTAAAAATGCGAATCTTGCTCGATTTCTGTCACATCGACAAAAACGCATCCAACAGGCGGTGACGCTTGAGGAACTCGCCAAGCGAAGACGCTTCGGTATGCCTTATCGAGCCCCAAACGTCAGCTACCAACTAAAAAACGGCTTCTTAACAGAGATTAATTATCGCACCGAGCCCAAAAAGAAAACGCAAAGCAAGGTTGAGTAAGTCTGCCTATTCTTTAATTTCTGAGTTCATAGTCCTGAAATCTAATGGGCTTAACTCGCCTTGTTTTGCTCCTCTTCACTCATCTTTTTGTGAAGTAACAACGAAATCACCTCACCGTCAGCACTGGTCACTTCTATCGTGTAAGAGCCTTGGCTTTTCACATAATCAATCAACGCTTCCAAGCGCTGTGTTTTGACGGTGACAGATAAAGGTTTGATTTGGTTATTACGCTCATCAAACCCTTCTTCAACTTCAGACTGATTCATATAGAGCGTATCTTCCTCTATCTCCGTGTCGGGTTTTGTCAATTGCGAGGTGAAGTTTAGCGCCTCAAAAAGGTGATTAAACAAGATGTAGAGTTCATCCGCATGAGTGAGCTTCGCTTTGTATTCTAAGTTCAATTGATTGATGTCATGCAGCCTTGCTTCGAGGTTGCCTTTAGGGTTTCGCCCGATGGCTAGCATGGTTTTAATCTCTTTTTTCAGCGTGCTGTACACCGCTTTCTTTTGCTGCCCCTTAATGAACTTCACCAAGATTTCATTGCGCTTCTTGATGGGCGTGTACCCCTTGTTGCTTTGTATTTGAAAATACAAGGCAAACAAGGCGTGAGTCACCAGTCGAGTGGTGGCTTGATAATGCTTTAGATTTTTACTCATAACGACCCAATGGGATGATTCAGTCTGTGATTTTACCAAAGACAAAGCGCCTTCGGGGATTAATCCTATCTTTGATGGTGTTAATAACCTCCACATACGCCCACAGCGCCCCTAGAAGCTATTCAGGGTGGCAATCTCAAGGATGGACGACGTCCACCGCAACAAACGCACTGCCACAACGTTGTCAGCGATATTGCAGGATAATCCAAGAGGCCAGCCAAAGGCACGGTGTCCCCGCCAACTTAATCGTTGCCGTCATTACTCAAGAGAGTCGCTTTAAGCCTGAAGCCGTTAGCCCCAAAGGGGCGAAAGGCTTAATGCAGCTGATGCCGGTGAACTATCAAGGCATTAACCCTTTTGAGCCCCAAGCAAACATTGAGCGAGGCACGCGATTACTGGCTCGATTGTTAAAAAAGTATCGAGATACCGCACTGGCTCTTGCGGCCTATAACGCGGGTGAGGGCAATGTGAGAAAATACGGCGGCATACCCCCCTTTAAAGAGACGCAGCACTACGTAAAGCGAGTGATGGCGCACTACAGTCAATTGACGGGGTGACACCCCGTCAAACCACACCAACAAAACAAATGAGAGGCAAACAGAATGCACAATACCCCCAATGGCTTTTCTGAGTACGACGATGAGAGCCTGAAAGCGTGGGCAACATCACTCAGTTACGATGACGCCCCAAAATTTGAGCTGCTCTACAACGGTCAGACCATTTTCCTAGATTTGACGACGCTACTCCAATGCTTAAAGATTGCAGAGCATTGTCATTTAACGCCACCTATTGATTCAGATTGGTGGCTAGATATCGTTAGGCGCTATTGCGTAGAGGTTAACTTGGATGGGCGTATTCAGGTTGAGAATGATTGAGCAGAAGGTAGAAAAAAGCCCTCAGAGGAGAGGGCGGTAGCAAATATCATCCTTGATGATTCTCTACCAACTTGGGGTAGATTCTTACCGTGTGGATATTGCCACAAAGCGGTCTAAATGGCGATAACAACCGACACTTACGACTCAATCATGAAGTCATCAAGGTTGATAATAACGCCATTGGTAAACGATATCTGCTTCATCTTTTTTTGGCTGGCTTTTAAAAAGTACGTATTCAGCCATTTGTCTTCATTATCTAAGGCAAAGGTGCAGTGGATACTGACCCCTTCCAAGTGAAATACATCCGTTTCAATCGTATCAATCAAGCTGTCCACATGGCGGCAGATGTGTGTTTGTGTCATACGTAATTCCCTTTGTTTAGGTTGGTTTATTACCGACCATTCTATCGACTATCGTTACCAATAAGGAAGCCCCAATGCCCAGAAAAGCCATTCAGAAGCACACTGAGGTGGTGAATCAATTACTCAATCACCCTGATGTGTTGCATCCAACAATCCGGCAATATTACTGGTTCAATGAACAGGATTCTCTTGATGAGTTGTGGTTGATTTGTAGCAGCTTCATCGCAGATATCAATGCCGCTCTCATGAGCCCCAACTCCCCCCCCCGTCGATTCAAGAAGTTGGAGGCGCAAATTAATTACGGGGGCGTTCTCCATGATGGGCAGCCTCAATGCTCAATACAGATTAATAAAGATGCCGTCAGCGACGATTGGTTGATTAAGTTAAGAAACTCGATAGGAGCCATCTATGCCTGCGTATCTCCACTCCATGCCAATCACCACGTATTGATTTTTAAGTCGCAGAGCTTACAACCGAACTCAAAAAAACAAGAGCAGCTTATTAACAACGCAAAAATGCAGCTACAACCTCTCGAACCGCCCTTAGAGCTAAAGTCACGTATTGAACGTTATGACCAGCTTGTTTTAGAGCATGGCGCATGGGTGGCATCGATAGTCCTGATGATATCCCTTGAAGGGTGCTGTTGCGGTTCAAATCAAAGCCCTTTAGAAAAGACATTGAGAAAGCATGCAAAAGATGCGCAAAAGGCTTTAAAGCGCCTTTATCTGCTTACGAGCCCTTTTTCTGTTTCATTACCACTAAGGAGGTAATTTTAATGATGAACAATACAAGACGAGTCGCCCTGCTCTCGCTGCTATCAAGCGCACTTTTAAGCACACCAGCTCTGCCCTACAGCGATACCGAGTGTGGCATTTGGATGTGCATGCCGACAGGCTTTCACGCCAGTGGATGCGGAGAGTCCAAGGACGCATTTAAAGACCGCGTAAAACACTTCAAGTCGCCTTTACCTAGTTTTCTGGGATGTATGGCGAGCTCGGGCACTGATTCCAGTCAGGGAACCGGCGACGTTGTCGCC